>JBDLQN010000119.1:0-3824 GCA_039800585.1 Pseudomonadota bacterium | reverse complement strand
AAGCCGTGTTCCTGGTGGCAGTTCAGGCGGTAGCGCAGCAGCGGTTGCGGCACGCCTTTGTGCAGCAGCCACAGGCACTGACACTGGCGGATCGATTCGACAGCCTGCTTCTTTGTGCGGGCTTTCAGGCCTTAAACCCACCTATGGTTTAACTTCACGCTTCGGCATGATCGCCTTTGCCTCTTCACTTGACCAATCAGGCCCGATGGCACGTTCTTGCGAAGACATGGCTTTAATGATGAACGTGATGACCGGCTTTGATGAGCGTGACTCGACTAGCCTAAATCGTCCAAAAGAAGATTACGCCCGCGATTTAAACAAACCGCTAGCCGGCTTAAAAGTCGGTTTGCCTAAAGAGTTTTTTGCGGAAGGTTTAAGCGCTGATGTTGCCAAAGTGGTGCAAGACGCGATTGCTGAATACAAAAAGCTAGGCGCTGAAATCGTGGATATTAGCTTGCCGAACACCAAGCTCTCTATTCCTGTGTATTACGTTTTAGCCCCCGCTGAGGCTTCAAGCAACTTGTCACGTTATGACGGCGTGCGCTACGGCCACCGCGCTAAAGAATATACAGACTTAATGGACATGTATTGCAAGAGCCGTGCTGAAGGTTTTGGTGCCGAAGTCAAACGCCGCATCTTAATCGGCACTTATGTATTGAGTGCTGGTTATTACGATGCCTACTACTTAAAAGCCCAACAAATTCGCCGCTTGATTGCACAAGATTTTGAAAACGCATTTAAACAATGCGACATCATCATGGGGCCAACTGCGCCGTCTACAGCCTTTAAGGCAGGTGAAAAAGCCGATAATCCTGTGGCAATGTATCTACAAGACATTTACACCATTGCGGTTAACTTGGCTGGCTTGCCTGGCATGAGCATTCCTGCTGGTTTTGCACAAGGCACCGATGGCAAACGTCTGCCAGTAGGCTTACAAGTAATTGGTAATTATTTTGATGAAGCGCGCATGCTGAATGTTGGCCACGCTTATCAACAAGTGACAGATTGGCACACACAAATGCCAGAGGGAATTGAATAATGGAATGGGAAGTCGTTATTGGTTTAGAGACACACACGCAACTCCAAACCAAATCAAAAATTTTTAGCGGTGCCTCCACTGCCTTTGGCGCAGAGCCTAATACACAAGCCTGTATCGTGAGCTTGGCCATGCCAGGCGTGCTGCCTGTTTTAAATAAAGAAGCCGTGAAATGCGCGATTAAATTTGGTCTTGCGATCAATGCACATATCGCCCCACGTTCAGTCTTTGCCCGCAAAAACTACTTCTATCCAGACTTGCCAAAAGGCTATCAAATCAGCCAATACGAACTGCCAGTCGTTGGTAAAGGTGAAATCACCATTCAAGTGGGATCGGGCGACAAACAACAAGGCATGTCAGGCATAGACTTAAACCGTGCTGGCACACCGCTTTTAGAAATCGTGACTGAGCCAGATATGCGCTCCGCCGCTGAAGCAGTGGCCTATGCCAAAAAATTACACGAACTTGTGCAGTGGATAGGCATTTGTGACGGCAACATGCAAGAAGGCAGCTTCCGCTGTGACGTCAACGTTTCAGTGCGTCCAAAGGGTACAGACAAACTCGGCACACGCCGCGAAATTAAAAACCTAAACTCGTTCAAGTTTATGCAACAAGCGATTGAGTACGAAACACGCTGGCAAATCGAAACGCTAGAAGATGGCGGCACTATTCAACAAGCCACCGTGTTGTTCAACCCAGACACTGGCGAAACCCGTGCGATGCGCACCAAAGAAGAAGCGAATGACTATCGCTACTTCCCTGATCCTGATTTATTGCCGCTAGCAATATCCGAGGAAGATATCGGCGCAGTTAAAGCCGAGATGCCTGAACTGCCTGAAGCTATGCAAGCCCGCTTTGAGCAGCAATACAACTTGCCGGCTTACGATGCGAATATCCTCACCAGCGCCCTAGCCCTTGCACACTATTTTGTAGCAGCGGTGGATGCTGGCTGTGATGCAAAACTCGCCGCCAACTGGATTTTAGGTAGCGTTTCTGCAAAATTAAATGCGGAAGACAAAGCCATTTCAGAAAGCCCGATTTCACCAAGTGGCTTAGCCAGCTTAATCAAACGCATTCAAGATGGCACCATCTCTAACAATGGCGCCAAGCAAGTGTTTGAAGCCATGTGGGCTGGCGAAGGCGATGTAGATAGCATCATCGAAAGCAAAGGCCTAAAACAAGTGTCAGACACAGGCGCGATTGAAGCGATTGTGGACGAAGTGTTAACGGCCAACCCAGCCATGGTAGAAGAGTTTAAGTCAGGCAAAGAAAAAGCCTTTAACGCTTTGGTCGGCCAAGCCATGAAAGCCTCGAAAGGCAAAGCCAATCCCGCGCAAGTGAATGAGATTCTGAAGAAGAAACTTGGCTAATAAAAAAGGGCGATTAAATCGCCCTTTTTTATTCACTGAAGTTTAACTTTCAAACTCCGTATGTTTCCCTATATTGCTCTACGGCCGCCTTATAACTTGCCAGCTCTGGCGCATCATTCAAATACGTAATCAAATCTGCCAGTGAGGCAATTTTAATCACAGGCATCGCATTATCACGTTCAACTTCTTGCACCGCAGAAAGCTCACCTAAGCCACGCTCTTGTCTATCAATTGCAATTGCAACACCTGCTGGTGTTGCCCCTGCTGCCTTAATCATTTTGACAGATTCACGCACTGAAGTACCTGCCGAAATCACATCATCCACAATTAACACACGGCCTTGTAATGGTGCACCCACAATGGTGCCACCTTCACCGTGGTCTTTGGCTTCTTTGCGGTTATAGGCATAAGGCAAATTGTGACCTTGTCTCGCCAAGGCAATAGAAATGCTCGCGGCTAAAGTGATGCCTTTGTAGGCTGGTCCAAACAACATATCAAACTTAACACCCGATTTTAAAATCGCTGCTGCGTAAAACTCGCCTAACTTCATCAAGCTCTCGCCGTCGTTAAATAGGCCTGCATTGAAAAAATAAGGGCTCAAGCGCCCCGCTTTGGTTTTGAATTCGCCAAAACGAAGCACCTCTTTTTTAATAGCAAAAGCGATAAACTGCGCGGTAAAATCTGTCCGTTCTGTTGATATAGTCGTCATCTAGAATCTTCTAAAAACAATAAGGAAATATCTTGCTTCGAATTATATCCGCAAATCTGAATGGCATCCGCTCTGCCGTGAATAAAGGCTTTTTAAATTGGATGCAAAAACAAAATGCCGACTTTATTTGCCTGCAAGAACTCAAAGCGCAAGAAGCGGACATGACCGCTGAAATGCTTGCCCCAAGCGGTTATCAAGGCTACTTTCATTATGCCGAGAAAAAAGGCTATAGCGGCGTAGGCATTTACACCAAACACAAACCCGACCAAGTGATTATTGGTTTAGGCCACGCCGATATTGATGCTGAAGGCCGATATATCGAATTGCAATTTGAAAATCTAAACGGTAAAAAGCTCAGTATCGTTTCGCTTTATTTACCTTCTGGCTCCAGCGGTGAAGATAGACAACAAGTGAAATTCAGCGTCATGGAACGCTTTTACCCACACCTCGAAGCACTTAAAGCCAGCGGGCGTGAAGTCGTCGTCTGTGGTGACTGGAATATCGCCCACAAAGAAGCCGACCTCAAAAACTGGAAAGGCAACAAAAAGAACTCAGGCTTTTTACCTGAAGAACGCGCTTGGATGACCCAGATTTTTGAAAATTTAGGCTGGGTAGATGCCTATCGCAAAGTGCATCCCGAAACCACCGATGAATGCTACACCTGGTGGAGCAACCGAGGCGCCGCTTGGGAGAAAAACGTCGGATGGCG
>JBDLQN010000118.1:0-2520 GCA_039800585.1 Pseudomonadota bacterium | reverse complement strand
TTCATATCTTGGCCTGGCGGCACTAAGATATCTTGGTTCACCCGTTTATCTTCAGCCGCGACCAAGGTCACACCCTGCTCACGGATGAGTCGGCCGACGAGCTTATTGGTTCTGCGCTCTAAAACCTCAACGATTTTGCCTTCTGGACGACCTTTACGATCAAATCCAGATTGACGCACCATTACACGGTCACCATGCAGCACTTGCGCCATCTCACGTGGCGACAAGAACAAATCATCACCGCCATTATCAGGAATCAAAAAGCCAAAACCATCAGGATGTCCTTGGACGACCCCTGGAATCAAATGCAACTTCTCGGCAATACAGAACGCGTTTTTGCGATTACGCATCACCTGCCCCTCACGCTCCATGGCGTTCAGGCGGCGGTTGAAGACTTCTTTTTCGCGCTCATGAATATCAAGCAAATCGTACAAAGTTTCGACGTGCAAAGGCACACCCTGCTCAGCCATGACCTGCAAAATATATTCACGGCTTGGCAGCGGGTGCTCGTAATTAGCTGATTCGCGCTCTGCATGTGGATCGGCTTGCCTAACTTTTGAGCGAGCCGATTTAGAGCGGGTTGGTTTTTTATGAGACAAAAATGATCCTAATTGAGGAATAACAAAGCTTCCCGCGATTTTACCCTAAACAGGCTGCGGGATTATGAATATTGTGGCGATTTGAAAAGCTTCAAGAGTAAAAAATTTGGCGGAGAGAGAGGGATTCGAACCCTCGATACACTTGCGCGTATGCCACCTTTCCAGGGTGGTGACTTAAACCACTCATCCATCTCTCCGAATTGGGTGCGGCATTATAGCGCAAAGGCCCAAAATTTTTCAGGCGACTTAACGGTTTTATTCGCGCTTGATGTAGAATAGCGACCGGCGGGCCTCCCCGCATTGCAAGACAGCCAACCTGGTCAGGTCCGGAAGGAAGCAGCCACAACTGTTAAGCAAGTGCCGGGGGTTGGGCTCGCCCCTTCCGCTACTAAGCACCTTAATTTTTTATCCGTTTTATAAAAAATTAAGCTAAAGTGAAGTCTTATTTTTGTGAGCTACAAAATTCATGAGTTATCAAGTTCTAGCCCGTAAATGGCGCCCCAAGTCATTTGATACATTGATTGGTCAAGAGCACGTGGTTCGTGCCTTAACTAACGCGCTTGAACAGCAACGCTTACACCATGCTTATTTGCTCACTGGCACTCGTGGTGTTGGCAAAACGACCATTGCCCGTATCTTAGCTAAATCACTCAACTGCGAAACTGGCATCACAGCCCATCCTTGTGGCGTTTGCCCCGCTTGCATTGAAATCGACAAAGGTCGTTTTATTGACTTAATCGAGGTGGATGCAGCGTCAAATACGCAAGTCGATAATATGCGTGAGCTGCTTGAAAATTCCCAGTACGCACCAACGGCAGGTCGCTTTAAAGTCTATATCATCGACGAAGTCCACATGCTGAGCCGCAACTCGTTTAATGCGATGCTCAAAACGCTAGAAGAACCGCCTGCACACGTTAAATTTATTTTAGCCACAACAGACCCTCAAAAAATGCCTGTTACCGTGCTTTCACGGTGCTTACAGTTTAATTTGCGCCAAATGGCTAGCACCTCAATCGTTGAGCATGCCCAGTCCATCTTAACAACTGAAAATATCCCTTTTGAGCTCCCCGCCTTGCAACTGATTGCCAAAGCGGCGGCTGGCAGTATGCGCGACGCGCTTTCATTGCTAGATCAAGCCATTGCTTACGGCAGCCAGACCGTTCAAGAAAAAGAAGTACGGGCAATGCTAGGCGCGATTGATCAAAGTTATCTGTTTGACTTGCTGAATGCCTTGATTGCCAATGACGGTGAAGCCTTGATGGCGCAAGCGCAGCGCATGTCGGAACGCAGCATCGCTTTTGAAGGCGCCCTAAACGATTTAGCAACCCTTCTACAACAAATCGCTATGGCACAAGTTGTGCCCGAAAGCTTGGCTTTAGATGCCCCTGAACGCCTTACTTTGCTTGAATTAGCATCCAAAATTAGTGCTGAAAAAGTGCAGCTTTATTACCAAATTACGCTACTCGGTCGCCGTGATTTAGGCTTAGCCCCTGACGAATTTGCAGGGTTCACCATGACTTTATTGCGCATGCTTGCCTTTAGCCAATCCAACCAAGTTGCAACGTCAAAGTCCAACAGCTCAACACCTCTTGCTTCCAGCAAAGTAGAAAATGCCAGTCCAACTTCTGCTAGCGCAGCTTTAAAAAGCGCAACCTTAACTCATGCCGTTTCAAATGAGGCAGTCACGCCAGCACCGATATTGGCTGAGCCTGTTCAAACAATAGTCGAAGAACCAGCGAGCCCAACATTGCCTGTTGCCTCTACCAGCCTGCCAGAAGCAGTGCCTGTGCAAGCTGCACCTGCCGTTGAAAGTTTTTCAGGACCCCAATTTAATGGTAACTGGCGGCAGCTAGTGGACAATCTCAAGCTGGGCCTTGCTAAAACACTGGCGACGCATTGCGAGCTAGAGAATTTCGATGAA
>JBDLQN010000117.1:0-4528 GCA_039800585.1 Pseudomonadota bacterium | reverse complement strand
GCCGCCAATAATGACTTCTTCGCCATCACACAAAGCGTCCACGTCCACTTCGAGCGCATCATTTAAGAAGCGATCTAATAACACTGGAGATTCATTAGAAACTTTCACCGCTTCGCGCATATAACGCTCAAGCTGGGCTTGTTCTTGCACGATTTCCATCGCACGACCACCCAACACATAAGAAGGACGCACCACTAATGGATAACCAATTTCTTGCGCTAAGCGTAAAGCCTCATCTGGGGTTCTGGCTGTGCGGTTAGGCGGTTGTTTTAAGCCTAAGTCTTGCAACATTTGCTGGAAGCGCTCACGGTCTTCTGCACGGTCAATCGCATCAGGCGAAGTACCAATAATCGGCACACCAGCTTTTTCTAAGTCGCGCGCCAATTTGAGTGGCGTTTGACCACCATATTGCACAATCACGCCCACAGGCTTTTCAAGCGCCACCACTTCTAGCACGTCTTCAAGCGTCAAAGGCTCGAAATACAAACGGTCTGAAGTATCGTAATCGGTTGAAACCGTCTCTGGGTTACAGTTGACCATAATGGTTTCATAGCCATCTTCACGCATGGCAAAAGCAGCATGTACGCAGCAATAGTCGAACTCAATGCCTTGACCAATACGGTTAGGGCCACCGCCCAACACCATAATCTTTTTCTTATTGGTTGGCTGCGCTTCGCACTCTTCTTCATAAGTGGAATACATATAGGCTGTGTTGGTCGCAAACTCTGCCGCGCAAGTATCCACGCGCTTGTAAACAGGGCGTACATTCAAAGCCTGGCGGTAAGCGCGCACCGCGTGTTGGTCTGTACCCAATAATTTAGCCAAACGACGATCTGAGAATCCGCGACGTTTTAATTGGAACAAAGCATCTTTGTCCAAATCCGCTAAATGACGGCCTTTAAGCGCTATTTCGCGTTTGATAATATCTTCAATTTGCACCAAGAACCAACGGTCAATTTTAGAGTGATCAAATACTTGATCGACCGTCATGCCCGCACGGAAAGCATCGCCCACGTACCAAATGCGCTCTGGGCCTGGCTCACCAAGCTCTTTTGTAATTTCGTCTAAATCTGTCGATTTTTCATCTAAACCATCCACGCCCACTTCCAAACCGCGCAGGGCTTTTTGGAATGACTCTTGGAAAGTACGGCCCATCGCCATCACTTCGCCCACAGATTTCATCTGTGTGGTCAAACGTGAATCAGCTTGCGGGAATTTTTCAAATGCAAAACGTGGAATCTTAGTGACCACGTAGTCGATAGAAGGCTCGAAAGAAGCAGGTGTTGCACCACCTGTAATTTCGTTTTTAAGCTCATCTAAGGTAAAGCCTACCGCCAATTTGGCAGCGACTTTCGCGATTGGGAAGCCTGTCGCTTTGGAAGCCAAGGCAGATGAACGTGACACGCGCGGGTTCATCTCAATCACAATCATACGACCATCTTTTGGATTGATCGCAAACTGTACGTTTGAACCGCCAGTATCCACACCAATTTCACGCAGCACCGCAAGCGAGGCATTACGCATGATTTGATACTCTTTATCGGTCAAGGTTTGCGCTGGCGCCACCGTGATAGAGTCGCCAGTGTGCACGCCCATCGGGTCCAAGTTTTCGATTGAGCAGATGATGATGCAATTGTCTTTGCTATCACGCACCACTTCCATCTCATACTCTTTCCAACCAAGTAGAGATTCTTCAATCAATAATTCTTTAGTTGGTGAGGCTTCTAGGCCACGTTCACAAATCGCCAAGAACTCTTCGCGGTTGTAAGCGATACCACCACCACTGCCGCCCATGGTAAATGATGGACGAATAATGACTGGGTAGCCAATGCTAGATTGCACTTGCAGCGCTTCCTCAAGGCTGTGCGCCATAGAAGAGCGGGCTGAACCAAGACCAATTTTGGTCATGGCTTCTTTAAATTTTTGGCGATCTTCCGCTTTATCAATCGCCTCTTTGCTGGCGCCGATTAGCTCCACATTGTATTTTTTCAAGACACCATGCTTATCTAAATCCAAAGCGCAGTTCAAGGCAGTTTGACCGCCCATGGTAGGCAACAAAGCGTCAGGACGTTCTTTAGCAATAATTTTTTCAACCACTTGCCAAGTCACTGGCTCGATGTAGGTCGCGTCCGCCATTTCTGGGTCGGTCATAATGGTGGCTGGATTAGAGTTCACCAAAATGACGCGGTAACCTTCTTCACGCAAGGCTTTACAAGCTTGCGCGCCAGAGTAGTCAAACTCACAAGCCTGACCAATGACGATAGGCCCCGCGCCGATAATTAAGATGCTTTTAATGTCTGTACGTTTTGCCATAATTTTCTATTGCTTGTGCTTTTTCATTGACTCGACGAAACGGTCGAACAAATAACTCATTTCCGTTGGACTGCCATCAAACAATGACACATGCGTGGTGCGCACATTGGCAGGCAAACTTGCTGGATCAACCGCAAAGCCGTGGTTTTGGCTAGTAATAAACACGCGTTTGTCATCCACGTCTTGTACTGGATGGTTAGCGCCATGGTGGCCAAATTTCATCTTGAGGGTTTTTGCGCCAGAAGCTAAAGCCAACAATTGATGCCCCAAGCAAATGCCAAACGTTGGCACACCTGAATCTACGATTTTCTTAATTGCTGCAATGGCATAATCGCAAGGCTGCGGATCGCCAGGGCCATTGGATAAAAATACGCCATCTGGATTCAATGCAAGCGCGTCTTCTGCTGTCGCTTGCGCTGGCAATACCGTGACCTTGCAACCGCGTGAAGTGAGCATACGCAAGATATTGCGTTTTACGCCGTAATCAAAGGCGACCACGTTAAATTGCGAGTTAGACGGCTTGCTATAACCTTCAACCAAGTCCCACTCACCTTCAGTGAATTCGTAAGCACGATCCACCGTCACCACTTTTGCCAAATCCATGCCTGACAAACCAGGGAAGGCCTTTGCCTGAGCCAAGGCTTCAGCTTCATTGATGTTGCCAGCAATAATGCAGCCAGCTTGTGCGCCTTTTTCACGCAGGATACGGGTCAATTTACGTGTATCAATGTCCGCAATCGCCACAACGCCGTTAGCCGTCAAATACTCAGCAAGGGTTTGTTCGCTACGCCAATTGCTGTTCACTAAAGGCAGGTCGCGGATTATTAAACCACTGGCATAAACTTTACCTGACTCAACGTCTTCAGCATTCACGCCTGTGTTGCCAATGTGCGGGTAAGTAAGGGTAACGATTTGTTTGGTATAAGATGGGTCTGTGAGAATTTCTTGATAGCCTGTCATCGAAGTGTTGAAAACAACTTCACCAACAGTTTGGCCGGGAGCGCCAATTGAAATACCACGAAACACTGTCCCATCAGCAAGAACTAACATGGCTGGCGTGTGTTGCGGCACTTATAACCCCTTGTTTTTTCAAATTTAATGCTTCGAAAGAAGCGGATGTGCAAAGCGGGAGGAGTGTTTACTCTTCCCGCTCTTTAATTGTGCGAAATTATAGCCCAAATTGCTTGGACTATCAATCGGCTTTTGCTAAAAGATGACTGGCTTTTTGCTTAACGTAAACCCAAAACGTCTTGCATATCAAATAGACCTGATTTTTTAGCTGCCATAAACTTAGCTGCACGCAGGGCGCCCAAAGCAAAAGTCGCACGACTGCTGGCTTTATGGGTCAACTCAACACGCTCGCCAATGCCCGCAAACAACACCGTATGGTCCCCTACCACATCACCACCACGCACCGTCGCAAAACCGATGGTGTTGGCATCGCGCTCACCAGTGACGCCTTCACGGCCATAAATTGCACAGTCTTCAAGCTTACGACCCAAGGCACTCGCCGCTGCCTCACCTAAACGCAGCGCTGTGCCAGATGGCGCATCCACCTTATGGCGGTGATGCGCTTCGATAACCTCAATATCGTAACCTTCATTCAATACCTTAGCGGCTGCCTGCACCAAACTAATCAGCAGAGTCACACCCACGCTCATATTGGGCGCAAACACCACAGCAATCTGTTTTGAGGCTTGCTCAATCTGTTCTTTTTGTGCGGCCGTAAAACCTGTCGTGCCTATAACCATCTTTACGCCCGCTTTTTGACAGGCGGCCAAATATTCAAGGCTAGGCTCTGGACGTGTAAAGTCCACCAACACATCGGCGCCCTGCAAGGCTTTAGTCACGTCATGGCTGATTAAAACACCTGTTTGTTTGCCAAACTGCTCGCCTGCGTCACGTCCGATTTGTGGGCTTTCTTTTCTATCCAAAGCGGCATGCAGCACCAATTCCGGATCAGCGAATACGCCTTCCAATAAGGCATGGCCCATACGACCTGAACAACCTGCAATCACAACCTTCAACATTTTTTAAAATCCAATCTTTTCCAACATACGCTCAAAGAAATCAGGTGCGTCTTCTGGTGGAAGCGGCGCATCCTTTTTATTCACTGGCGCTTTTTGAGTTTCAGCCTTCACTGCCGGCTGTTTAACCTGAGCTGGCACTTCAACTGGCTTAGGCTCAGCCGACTTAGCCTCAACAGGCTTCACTT
>JBDLQN010000116.1:0-2566 GCA_039800585.1 Pseudomonadota bacterium | reverse complement strand
GGCGCATTAAACCAAAGTTCTTTACGATAACTTTTCATACCATTTTCCTATTTAGCAGAAGCAGCTTTGGCGCTTTCTTTCACAATCAGCCATTGTCCATTCACATTCTCAAAGCTGAGCACTTTCACCACATCATCACTATATTTGCCACTGGCGTAGTGCTGGGCAAATGTCGCCGTTGCCTTTTTAGCATCTGCCACAATATTTAACTTATCCAAGCTCAGCGTAATTTCAGCTGGATTAGCCCCCACACGCTGTTTACGCTGCTGAACCCAAGTGGCTTTGCTCATCCCTTCTGGCTTAAATTTTGTAGCATAAGCATTCAGATAAGCATCTGCGTTTTTGGTTCGCCAAGCGTTAGCCCAAGTTTCTACCGCTTTTGCCACAGCAGCTTGTACATCACCTTGAGGCGCGACCTCTTCAACAGCCACTTCCGCCTTTTCTTCTTTTGCAACGGCTGCAACTGGCTCAAGCGCCGGTTCAACTTTCGCAGGCTCTGCTGGCTTAGCTACTTCCACCACCTTAGCAACTGGCTCTTCTTTCGCTACCACCACAGGTGCTGGCTCAGGTGCTTTTTCAACCGGTTTTATTGCAGCCTCAGCTTGTTTTGGTTTTTCGTCACTTTCCCAGAACTTCAAGCGATCAAACCATCCTTTTTCTGATGTTTCTGACTTAGCTTCAGCCTTTAAAGCTGGTTTAGCTTCTGGTTTACTTTCCGTCTGGGCTGAAGACACTGGTTTATTCTCAACCTTAGACACTGCGGCGACAGAATTAGATTTGCAACCCACATACTTGGTCGTTTCGTTCACTTCTAAGCTCACATCACTGCCACTTAGATCAAGTTTGCTAATGCCATTGCTATAAACTTTGCTTGAGCCCACCTGCGCCAAAGCCACTTCACGGTCTGGCAAAATCAACCAAACAGAAGCACCCTTATCTAGATAACGCACAAAGAATTTTTTGTTTCCCTCGCAAACATAAGGCGTGGAATTGGCTGGCTGATATTCATGACCTTGATCACCACCCTTACCAAAAGGCCATAAATCAACATTCGTCATGTCTTTGACAGTGCTGCAAGCGCTGATACTTCCGGCAAGAACTAGCATGCCTAATTTCATTGTGTTTTTAACCATCCAACTACTCCCTATTATTTGTTGGGTAACTCTTTGCGTATTATATAGAAAATAATGACCAGCCCTAACGCTCATTCGAATATCCAATTACACCCAAAAACAAGCGCAAGCCGCCATAAGCCAACCAAGAAGCAAAACGTCCGAAGATATGACGGCCCTGCCATTTTTCTGTGCTGATTTGGATGGCGCCGTCGTTGATAGTTTTAAGGATATCGGCACAAAGTTCTTGAGCAAATTTTTTGTCTTTGACCACTACATTAGCTTCACGGGCTAACAGCAAACTAAATGGGTCAATGTTAGACGAACCAACCGTTGCCCACTCTCCATCAATCACAGCCACTTTGCTGTGCATGAAGCTTTTGTGATATTCAAAAATCTCGATGCCTTGCTGCAGAAATTGGTTGTAAAAAGCATGTGAGGCAAACATGTAAAAATATTCCAAGCGACCTTGCAGCAAGAGCTTCACTTTGACGCCTCTTTCAGCCGCTTCTACCAGAGCCTTACGAAATCGCCAACCCGGTAGAAAATAGGCGTTGGCGATGATAATTTCACTTTTGGCATTAGCAATCGCTGACAGATAAGCTTCTTCAATATCTCGACGATGCAGGATGTTGTCACGCAAGATTAATGAAGCGTTGATACCTGCCTTTTTAGCGTGTGCATCTTTTTCAAAAGATTTATCATCCAGCAATTTAGGCCTTGATCGCATTTGCAACCAAGCAATACGTCGCCACAGATTGTGCATGGCTTGGTAGATATTTTTGACGATGGCACCTTCTACTTTGACGGCATAATCTAAACGCGGCGTCGCATCTTTTGGCACATCGTAATCGTCAATAATATTAATGCCGCCGACAAAGCCGATTTTGCGATCAACGACGACCATTTTGCGATGCAGTCGGCGTAAGCGGTTTTTCTGCAGCGTCAACGGTGAGGTTTTTTCTCGGTAGATCATCACCTGCACATCAGCAGCATTTAGTTTTTTGATGTCAGATTTCGCTAGATCTTTGCAACCAAAGCCATCTAATAGCAAATAAACAGCCACCCCTCGAGCCGCAGCATCGATCAATGCTTCAGTAACCTGCTGGCCGATTTCATCCATCTGGTAGATGTAGGTTTCAATATAGATTTCATATTTCGCCTGACGAATGGCGGATTCAAGCGCAGGAAAATATTCCTCGCCGCTACGCAATAAAGTAATGAAGTTATCTTTAGTAAATAAACTCATCGTCTCGTTAGCAAAGCACTTAACACAGCATGGTCGGATATTTTAAGTAGACTCGCACCAGCATACACTTGCGTGTGTTTAATGTGAAATCCACGCACATAAACACGGTCTAGCCTAAACAAAGGCAAGAAAGATGGGAAACTTCGGGCATGATAGCCCGTGTGATGCTCAAAGACTTCATGCAGACCAATTTTGCTGGCGAATC
>JBDLQN010000115.1:0-2912 GCA_039800585.1 Pseudomonadota bacterium | reverse complement strand
TCCTGAAATTTTGCAGGGGATAGAGCAAAATTTAATTCCACCACTCCATGCTGGTTGGGCGACGCGTCGTAAGTCTCAACATTTTTCTGCCTACAACCGTGTCGCCAAAGAATTCTCAGAATTTTTGGGTATCGATGAGTGGTTAATTAACCCCTATTTTGATGTGGCGAATGGTATCGATTTCCACGAGCGCGTGGGCGAAGATGAAATGGCGGCAAAGGTGGAAGCGCTGCTCGCCAAGATTAAGAAAAAATACGATGAATATGGTGTAGATCAAGAGCCATTTTTAATTGTAAAAGCGGATGCTGGCACTTACGGCATGGGCATTATGACCGTTAAAAGTCCTGAGGATGTGCGTGATCTAAACCGCAAGCAACGCAACAAAATGTCAGTTGTTAAAGAAGGGTTAGAAGTCCATGAGGTGATTATTCAAGAAGGTGTTTATACCTTTGAGAACATCAATGACGCGGTTGCAGAACCTGTGGTTTATATGATTGATCACTTTGTCGTGGGTGGATTTTATCGTGTGCATACAGGCCGCGCCGTGGATGAAAATCTAAACGCGCCGGGTATGCATTTTGTGCCTTTGGCTTTCGATAATCCATGTTCCACCCCCGACTGCGCTGGTGCGCCAGATGAAGAAAAAAATCGTTTCTATGCTTATAGCGTAGTGGCTCGTTTGGCCTTACTCGCTGCCGCGATTGAGCTAGAAGAAAACGACCCTGATCGATTGGATTAGTTGATGCGCATTGCCATTATTCTTGATCATTTAGATGATCTAAAGCCTCACAAAGACACGAGTCTTGCCATCATGCGCGAGGCTGAGAAGCGTGGCCATCAGCTATTTGTGGCGATGCAAGGGGATGTGATTCTGCGTCATGAAAAAGTGCGTATTTTGGCTAAGCCTTTTGCATTTTCAGATGGGGATGCTTGGTACAAGCTAGGCGACATGATGGAGTCGGCCGCTGCTGATTTTGATGTTGTGCTAATGCGCAAAGACCCGCCTTTCGATAATGAATTTTTATATTCAACTTATCTACTCGATTTGGCAGAAAAACAGGGCGCGCGAGTCTTGAATCATCCTGTTTCTGTGCGTGATTGGAACGAGAAATTATCCATTGCCAATTTCCCGCAATTTGCACCTGAATTTCTAGTGACGCGTGAGCAAAATTTGATCCGAGAATTCTTACGTTCACATGGAGATATCGTGGTGAAACCATTGGATGGAATGGGTGGCAGTAGTGTATTCAGACTCACGCAGCTTGATCCAAATATCAGCGTGATTCTTGAAACCATGACGGATTTTGGTCGCCGCACAGTGATGGCGCAACGTTATTTGCCAGCCATTAAAGACGGTGACAAACGCATTATCGTTATTAATGGAGCGCCTGTGCCTTTCAGCCTAGCTCGCATTCCGATGGCGGGTGAAACGCGAGGTAATTTGGCAGCAGGTGGCACAGGGGTGGCTCAGCCTCTGTCTGCGCGAGATATTGAAATCGCAAAAACAGTGGGCCAAGTATTAAAAGAAAAAGGCTTATTCTTGGTTGGCTTGGATGTGATTGGCGAGCATCTCACTGAAATCAATGTAACAAGTCCAACAGGTATGGTGGAAATTGCCGCTCAGACGCCTTGTGATCCCGCCGTTATTTTTGTCGATGCACTTGAAGCGCTGATTTAAGCATGCGTTTTTGGTGGCTTAGTTTCTTTTTATTGTTGCTCGGTTGTGGTCGTGAGCCTTTGGTGCAAAGCCAGTCTTATGTGTTCGGCACGCTCGTGGATATTAGTATTTATGGTGAGTCCGAAGCACATGCTCACGAAGTATCCAATATTGTTTTTCAAGATTTCCAGCGACTTCATCAGCAATATCATGCCTGGCAAAAAGGCAGTGAACTATATGCCATGAATGAAGCTTTCTCACAGGGGAAAACAATTCAAGTGAGTCCAGAATTGCGTGAGATGCTACAAGAGGCCTCGGCACTTTCTATGCAATCAGGCGGACTATTCAATCCAGCCTTGGGTCAACTCATTCGTGCTTGGGGATTTCAACGTGACGAATTCACCCCTGTAGATATTCAGCCTGACGCCATTAAAAAAATGGTGAATGCGAAGCCAACCATGGCAGATATCGTTATAACTGGTGATAAAGTAAAGAGTAAAAATCCTGCAGTACAGTTAGACTTGGGAGGGTATGCAAAAGGATATGCTTTAGATAAAGCCGCTGAAAAATTGCATCAATTAGGTATCAAAAATGCGCTGATCAATATAGGCGGAAACATCATTGCTTTAGGTCAGCATGGCGACCATCCTTGGCGAGTGGGTATCCAACATCCTCGCCAACCACAGCCAATGGCAACAGTTGATTTATTAGATGGATGGGCGATTGGCACCTCAGGGGATTATCAGCGCTACTTTGTCGCTAAGGATGGCAAGCGATACTGCCTTCAGATGTCAGTTCAAAACCAATATTCATTGCAGCTGACGATAAGCGTCAATCGATGGCAAGTGTGATGGGTGTGCAAAATTATTTGGTGGTCGATGCACGCGGCGAGATTAGTTTGAGTGATGCCATGAAAAAGCGTATTCATTGGCTAAAATTGCCCAAACAAGAGGAGCTTTCAAAAAATGAAAGCTAGTAAGCTGTTGCTGGGTGATTACCTTGTTATTGCGCTGGGATTATTGCTTGTTGTTTATTTATTTAAAACACTTTGGCACTCTGAGCACGCGGCTAAACTTCAGCTTAGACAGGGCAATCAAATTGTGGCCACTTTGAGCTTAAATCAAGACCGCTTGATAGATGTTGCTGGGCCTTTAGGGGTTTCTAAAATCGAAATTAAGCAAGGTAAGGTACGTTTTTTAAGCTCACCTTGCGCTAACCAATACTGTGTCCATCAAGGCTGGTTGCACCATGCAGG
>JBDLQN010000114.1:0-2672 GCA_039800585.1 Pseudomonadota bacterium | reverse complement strand
TTAGTCAGCCCTGCAAGCACCTTACCTGGACCGCACTCTGCTGTTGCCAAAATACCTTGTTGATGTACATGTTGAACCGTTTCAACCCAGCGCACTGGGTTGTAAAGTTGACGCACTAGGGCATCTTTAATTTTAGCTGCATCATCATAAGCCGCAACATCCGCGTTATGAATCACTGGCACTTGGCCAGATGTAATTGTCACAGACTCTAAATATTGAGCTAATTGCGCTGCGGCCGGCTTCATTAAAGCACAATGCGAAGGCACGCTTACAGGAAGCGGTAGTGCGCGTTTTGCGCCCTTTTCTTTCGCCAGCTCCATTCCACGTTCCACAGCGGCTTTATTGCCCGCAATCACCACTTGACCGGGCGAGTTTAGATTAACTGCCTCTACCACCTCGCCCTGTGCTGCTTGTGCGCATACTTGACGCACGGTGTCGTCATCTAAGCCAAGGATGGCAGCCATCGCCCCAACGCCTTCAGCCACCGCACCTTGCATCACCTCAGCGCGATAGCGAACCAGCGGCAATGCATCTTTAAATGACAAAGTGCCAGCAGCCACCAAAGCCGTATATTCACCAAGACTGTGGCCTGCCATTAAGCAGGGGTTTAAATCAGAAGCTTGTTGCCAAGCTCTCCAAGTTGCAACACCTGCCGTCAGCATTAATGGTTGTGTATTTGCTGTTTGATTAAGGGCTTCATTGGGCTCTGTCACCATAGACCAAAAATCTTGCCCCAAGATATCTGAAGCCTCGGTAAAGGTTTCGCGAACGATTGATATATCAGCCAAACCCTGCATCATGCCTACAGATTGAGAGCCCTGACCTGGAAAGAAAAATGCAAATTTCATAGCGATCTCTTACTTAATATTTCATCAAGACGGAACCCCAGGTGAAACCACCACCGAAAGCTTCCATCAAAACTGTTTCACCACGCTTAATGCGACCATCACGCACTGCAACATCTAGCGCTAAAGGAATAGATGCCGCAGAAGTGTTGCCATGCTTATCTACGGTCACGACAACTCTATCCATGCTCATGCCAAGTTTTTTGGCGGTGGATTGCAAAATACGGATATTCGCCTGATGCGGCACTAACCAATCAACATGCGCCTTTTCTAAGCCATTATGATTCAAAGTGTCGTCAACAATCGAATCCAAAGTGTTAACCGCCATTTTAAAAACGGCATTACCTTCCATTTCGATGGTGCGATTACCTTTTTTGCTTGAAATGCCTTGTGGCACAGTCAATAAATCAGCGTAATTTCCATCGGCATGCAAATGCGTGGAAATAATACCCTGTTCATCACTCGCCTTGAGGATGACGGCACCAGCACCATCTCCCCATAAAATGCAGTTGCTGCGATCAGTCCAGTCGGTAATAGTGGACATTGCGTCGGCGCCAACCACCAAGGCACACTTCGCTGCGCCCGCTTTGATGAAATTGTCAGCCGTTGCTAGCGCATAAACAAAACCACTGCAAACAGCTTGCAAGTCGAATGCGGGGCTATTTTTAATCCCTAATTTTTGCTGAAGCAGGCAGGCTGTGCTTGGAAAAGTTCTATCAGGCGTTGTAGTTGCCAGAATAATTAAATCGATTTCTTGGATATCAATTTGTGCAGAAGCAATCGCGTTTTGAGCGGCTTTTAGTGCCATGTCGCTCGTAGTTTGATTTTCTGCAATGATGTGACGCTCTCTGATACCAGTGCGCGTAAAAATCCACTCGTCTGTGGTGTCGACCATTTTTTCTAGGTCGGCATTACTTAATATTTTTTCAGGCAGATAGCTACCAGTGCCTGCAATACGAGAAAACTTCATTCAAGCACTTTCTTTAATTGAGATATTGATGCGTCATTGCTCAATTCTAATCTGAATTGGTTGGCGCAGCACTAGATTGCGCGTGTTCAATGGCCAATTGTTCTGTGATGTGACTTAAAACGCCGCTCTTGGCCTCTTCTACCGCCTTAATAATCGCGTGTTTAAAAGCAAATGCATCTGCGCCGCCATGACTTTTAACCACAATGCCGCGCAAGCCTAAAAAGCTAGCGCCATTGTAGCGTCTAGGGTCTAAACGCTTTTTAAATGCCTTGAGCACAGGCGTGGAAATTAGCGCCATCATTTTGGTTAGCAGATTTCGCTTATATTCTTGGCTCAAAAAACCGCCCATTAAGTGCGCTAGGCCTTCGGATGTTTTTAGCGCAACGTTGCCTACAAAGCCATCGCAAACAACTAGATCAGTTGTGCCTTTGTAAATATCATCACCTTCAACATTACCGTAAAAATTGAGATGACTGGCTCTTAGAAGCTCAGCTGTCTGCTTAACAAT
Organism: Pseudomonadota bacterium; assembly: GCA_039800585.1. GTDB lineage: Bacteria > Pseudomonadota > Gammaproteobacteria > Burkholderiales > Methylophilaceae > Methylopumilus_A. Next base: position 349 of record JBDLQN010000114.1, on the reverse strand, counting down.
CTCATTGCCTTTAATATCTTCTGAGCCAATATTGAGCAAACCAACTGTTGGACGCTCCTTTTGCTCAATGCAGGCAACTAAAACGGAGCCCATAATTGCAAACTGGAGCAAATGCTCGGGCGTGCAATCGGCGTTGGCGCCAAGGTCCAGCATGTAGGTAATCGCATTTTTATTCGGCAGAATACCGGCGATTGCAGGCCTATCGATTCCATCTAAGGTTTTTAGCACAAATCGAGCTGTAGCCATTAGCGCACCTGTATTGCCAGCGCTCACGCAAGCATCAGCCTCGCCGCTTTTAACTAAGTTAATTGCCACACGCATAGAAGAATCTTTTTTATTCTTCATGGCG
>JBDLQN010000113.1:0-2708 GCA_039800585.1 Pseudomonadota bacterium | reverse complement strand
GATACGATTTGACCGCCATGTTCACCCGCACCAGGGCCAATGTCCACCACGTAGTCAGCCGCCATAATGGCATCTTGGTCATGCTCCACCACGATTACCGTGTTGCCGATATCGCGCAAGCGCTCCAATGTAGCGAGCAATCGGTCATTGTCGCGTTGGTGCAAACCAATCGACGGTTCGTCCAACACATACATCACGCCCGTTAAACCTGAACCAATTTGTGAGGCTAAGCGAATACGTTGTGCTTCACCGCCAGATAGCGTTTCGGCAGAGCGTGAAAGAGACAAATATTCCAAGCCCACGTTGGTTAAAAACTTCAAGCGACTGCTAATCTCTTTCACAATCTTATCGGCAATTGCTAATTTTTGGCCTTGCAGTTCAATGGTTTCAAAGAATGTTAGTGCTTGCTTCAATGGCGCTTCACATACTTCATGAATGTTTTTCCCGCCGACTTTGACATGGCGTGCTTCGGTACGTAAACGTGTGCCAGTGCAATCTGGACAACATTGAGAGTTGAGATATTTCGCAAGTTCTTCACGCACGGTCATCGAGTCAGTTTCGTGATAACGGCGTTGTAGATTATTCAAAATGCCTTCGAAGGCATGGCGCTTTTCAAAGAGCGAGCCACGCTCATTCATATATTTAAAAGCGACTTCTTCTTTGCCGCTGCCGTGCAATAAAATTTGCTGGATATGCGCTGGCAATTCTTCAAAAGCTGTTTCTAAATCGAAGCCGTAATGACTCGCCAAGCTGTTTAAAAGCTGGAAGTAAAACTGATTGCGCTTATCCCAACCTTTAATCGCGCCAGAAGCTAATGACAAATGCGGGAAAGCCACTACACGTTTTGGATCAAAAAAGCTGATTTGACCTAGGCCGTCACATTTAGGGCATGCGCCCATCGGGTTATTAAAAGAGAATAAACGTGGCTCTAATTCCGCCAAAGAATAGTCACACACCGGGCATGAAAATTTAGCTGAAAATAATTGCTCTTTGCTGTTATCCATTTCCACCGCAACGGCTTTGCCATCGGCTAAACGCAAGGCAGTTTCAAAAGACTCTGCAATACGTTGCTTCATGTCTTCGCGGACTTTGAGTCGATCAACGACTACATCTACGGAATGCTTAATATTCTTGGCTAGCGTTGGCGGTGCATCTAAATCATAAATTTCGCCATCCACACGCACACGCACAAAACCTTGGGCTTTAAGCTCATCAAATAAATCCAGTTGCTCGCCTTTGCGTTCACGCACCACAGGCGCCAAAATCATTAGCTTAGTTTCTTCGGGCAACGCTAAAACGCTATCGACCATTTGAGAAACTGTTTGTGATTCAAGTTTGATGTGATGATCAGGACATTCTGGGTCACCAGCGCGGGCATATAGCAAACGCAAATAATCGTGAATTTCAGTCACTGTGCCCACAGTTGAACGCGGGTTGTGCGAAGTGGATTTTTGTTCGATAGAAATCGCAGGTGACAAACCTTCAATCAAATCGACATCGGGTTTATCCATACGCGCCAAAAACTGACGGGCATAAGCGGAGAGGGATTCTACATAGCGGCGCTGACCTTCGGCATATAAAGTGTCAAAAGCCAAAGAGGATTTGCCTGAGCCTGAAAGCCCAGTAATCACAATCATTTTGTCGCGAGGTAAATCTAGCGAAATATTTTTAAGATTGTGAGTGCGCGCACCGCGAATATGTATGTAATCCATCTAAGTTTTTAGTCCAAATAATTCAAAACGAAAAATGCCCGCGCAAGAAAGCAGGGCAACCTGTTAATATACGCAAATTAGTGAATAAAGTTAAATGTTTTAATGTCCTCAAACCCATCCCTAGACAGAATGAATCCGACAGAGTTTCGCGCCAGTATTAGTTTGGCCTCGATTTATGGGTTACGTATGCTCGGCATGTTTCTTATTTTGCCGATTTTCGCGATTTATGCCTCTACCTTGCCTGGTGGCGATAATCACTTTTTGATTGGTCTTGCCCTTGGTGCTTATGGCTTAACGCAAGCCATATTCCAATTGCCTTTTGGCATGGCATCGGACCGCTTTGGTCGCAAACGTGTCATTTATATTGGGTTGCTGATGTTTGTATTCGGTAGCTTGGTTGCCGGCTTTGCCCATGATTTAGTGACCGTGGCGATTGGTCGCAGCATTCAAGGCGCAGGTGCCGTTTCAGCTGCTGTCACTGCGCTGGTGGCAGATTTAACCCGAGAAGAACATCGCACTAAAGCCATGGCCATGATAGGCGCCACGATTGGTGTGACCTTTGCCATGTCTTTGGTATTAGGTCCCGTGCTTAATCAATGGATAGGCGTTTCGGGTATCTTTTTAATGACAGCTGTTCTGGCTGGCCTGGCAATTTTGGTCGTTAAATTTGTGGTGCCTGATCCAGTCGTCACTTCTTTTCACTCCGATGCACAAGCTAAAACCAGCAAATTAAAAGACGTACTTAAAGATGCGCAATTATTGCGTTTGAACTACGGAATTTTTGCCTTGCATGCCGCCCAAATGGCGATGTTCGTGGTCGTGCCTTTCGCCATTAAACAAAGTAGCGGCATGAATGAAAACCAGCATTGGCTGATTTATCTGCCGATTTTGTTACTGTCATTTGTGTTGATGGTGCCCGCCATCATTTATGGTGAAAAACGCGCAAAACTCAAACAAGTGTTTGTTGGCGCCATTGCCATGATGCTGATTGCCCTG
>JBDLQN010000112.1:0-2708 GCA_039800585.1 Pseudomonadota bacterium | reverse complement strand
CTCAAGATTGGTCAGCAAGGCAGCCAAGTCTCCTGCCCTTTCCAATACAGGACCTGAAGTCTGGCGCATATTGACGCCCATCTCTTTGGCGATAATGTGGGCTAGGGTTGTTTTACCTAGGCCCGGAGGACCAAACAGCAACACATGATCCAAAGGCTCGCTACGGCTTCGCGCCGCGTTGATAAAAATCTCTAGCTGCCCGCGCGCTTTTTCTTGACCCACATACTCATCGAGCACTTTAGGTCGAAGCGCACGCTCAAGCGTTTCTTCTTGCTGAGTGAGTGGTTCAGGGGCAATTAAACGGTCGGTTTCTATCATGTTTTTGAGATTCTTTTAATTAAGATCCGTTACTTTGATAAGGATTTTAATGCCAATTTAATGCCTTCAGAAACCCCTATTTCGGGCGCCAGTTGTTTGACGGCTAATAAAGCTTCTTTTTCGTTATACCCCAAAGAAACCAAAGCATTCAAAATATCTGCTGCAGCCGACTTAGGTGCATTTGCACTTGCCGCTAAACCTTCAATCGAGAATTTATCTTTAAGTTCTAGTAGCAACCGCTCTGCAGTTTTTTTACCGATGCCTGGCACGCGTGTGAGCAAGCCCGTTTCTTGGAGCGCAACCGCTTGCACCAAATCCTCAACCGATAATCCGCTCAAAATAGAAAGCGCAGATTTAGCGCCGATGCCATTGACCTTAAGCAGTTGTCTGAAAGTCACGCGTTCGCGATCTGTACCAAATCCATAGAGTAAATGCGCATCCTCACGCACCACCAAATGCGTCAACAAAGTCACCGATTCACCCAAGGCTGGCAAATTATAAAAAGTACTCATCGGCACTTCACATTCGTAACCCACGCCATTGCAATCAATCACGACCGTTGGTGGTGTTTTTTCGATTAACACACCTTTTAAACGCGCAATCATACGAGACGGCCACCTTTCACACGGTAACCTGCCGTGGCTAATTTACCCATGCCTTGACCGCCATGCGCATGGCAAATGGCACAAGCTAGCGCATCAGCAGAATCAGGTTTTGGCGTTGTGGGTAAATTGAGGAGACGTTTGACCATTTCTTGCACTTGCTCCTTGGCTGCGTGGCCGTTGCCAACCACTGCTTGTTTGACTTGAAGCGCGGTATATTCCGCGACACTTAAATTTTTAATCACCGCTGCGCTAATCGCGGCGCCACGCGCCTGCCCTAACAACAACGTTGATTGCGGGTTAACGTTGACAAACACTTTTTCGACAGCCACTTCATCGGGCTGATAGGCATCAATCACCTCAAATAGCCCATCTAAAATAATCTTCAAACGGGCCGGTAATTCTTCTCTATCTTCAGTTTTTGCACTTGCGGTTTTAATGGTGCCGCTGGCGATATAACTCACCTTCTCACCGATCTTTTCAATCACCCCAAAACCAGTGAGCCGTAAGCCTGGGTCTATGCCCAAAATTCTTACCACACTTGCTGGTTTTGTTGCTGTGATCAATCTTCAATCACCGCCGAAGTATAGACCTCTTGTACATCATCTGAATCATCAAGCGCATCCAACAATTTTTGCATCTTGATCGCATCTTCACCCGTCAATACGATTTCATTGTCAGCCTTCATGGTCACTTCAGCCAGCACCGGGGTTAAACCAGCCGCTTCCAGCGCTTCTTTGATCGCACCAAACTCAGCTGGGCCAGTAATCACTTCAATACTACCATCGTCGTTATTAATCACGTCCTCAGCACCTGCATCCAACGCCGCTTCCATGACTTTATCTTCGTTAGTACCAGGTGCAAAAACGATGCTGCCAAGATGCTTAAACATAAAGGCGACGGAACCATCTGTACCTAAATTTCCACCAAATTTAGTAAAAGCGTGACGCACATCAGCAACAGAGCGATTACGGTTATCGGTCAAGCAATCAACAATCACTGCCGCGCCACCAATACCATAACCTTCGTATCGAATTTCTTCGTAGTTCACACCTTCTAAGGTACCTGTACCACGTTTAATGGCGTTCTCGATATTGTCCTTAGGCATCGATTCCGACTTCGCTTTATCGACTGCCATCCGCAAACGTGGATTAGAGTTAACATCGGCACCACCCATGCGAGCAGATACCGTAATTTCTTTAATTAAACGTGTGAAAATTTTGCCGCGCTTCGCGTCTTGACGACCCTTGCGGTGTTGAATATTCGCCCACTTGGAATGCCCTGCCATAACCTAACCTTTAAATGACCATTTAAATGGGGCAATTTTAGCACAAAGCAGGCAGGACTTTAATCTTGCCCCATGGCTGAATCGACCGGATCGTGCGCTTTTATCGCGTGCAAAGAAATGACCACTAGCGCAATTGCAATACACACCATCCCGATTATTTCGTAGCTAGATGGTTGCTCGCCCAATTGTATCCAAGCAGCCAATACACCAATGAGTGGCGCCAGCATCGATGTCATGCTGGCAATGCCCGCCGCTAATCTTTGCAGGGCGTATAACCAGAGTAGCCAAGCCAAGGCATTGCAAAACACCGCATTAAAAGTAATCGCGGCGAATAATCTTGGGGTCCAATGAACGGGTGGCGCATCCACCAACAAAGCAACTAAGACAAGTGGCAATGAACCAAAAAACATTTGCCAACCCGTCAGCGACATCAAATCTAAATCAGGCACACGGTGGTGCAATTTCTTTGCCAAAATCACTGCCAAGGCCCAAAAAATACC
>JBDLQN010000111.1:0-2712 GCA_039800585.1 Pseudomonadota bacterium | reverse complement strand
ATATCAGGTACGTTGATATTCATTAAAACAGGCGGTGGAAATGGACGCGCTTGATATTGCTGAACAATCTCTACAATCACTTTTGCTGCCGTCTCAAAATGCGTAGCGTTGTGTTGCGACATGGAAACAGCGAAGGACGGAATGCCCAACAAAAAGCCTTCCATCGCCGCAGCGACAGTGCCTGAATAAATGGTGTCATCCCCCATATTGGCGCCGTCGTTAATGCCTGAAATGACCATATCAGGGAGATTTTCAAGGAGGCCTGTAACGGCCAGATGCACGCAATCAGTCGGTGTGCCGTTGACAAAATAAAAGCCATTTGCAGCTTGTCGTACCGAAAGCGGGCGGTCTAGTGTCAGTGAGTTGCTGGCGCCACTGCGATTGCGTTCTGGGGCGACCACAACGATATCAGCAATTTTTGAAATGTGGTCTGCTAGGGTTTGTAAACCAGGTGCAAAGTAACCGTCATCGTTGGAAAGTAAAATTCTCATGCCCGAATTATATCGTTTATTTTTTGCTCTGTTGTGACGTGACGCGAGTTAATTTGGCATAAAAAATGGCACAGCCAAAATACGTTAGCGATAGTAAAACTTCAATAAAAGCTAAAAGCGCTGATAAGCCTTGGTCGCTCCAAGCGCGAACAGCGCCTTCGGTAAAGTAAATCAAAATAAACATACTTGACCATTGATAGGTGTAGCGGCGACCTTTTAAAACGCCAAACAGAGGTAATAGTAAAGGCGCGGCTTTCAGGATAAGGTTGGAGCCATTAGGCTTGAGCGGCGCTAAAAATCCTTCCCAAGCAAGGCATAACACAATCAATAAAATTAAACTAAGCGAGGCGCCAAATTGAAGGATAGGTATTGGGCGCGCAAAAGACTTAGTCATGCGCCAATTTCAGAGCGGTTTCAGCTAGGCGTTTGCCAAGAGTTAGGCAAAGTTTCTTCTCATCTTCGCTTAAAGGCTGGTCATCCATAGCGCCGCCAACATGGCTAGCACCATAGGGTGTGCCACCAGTTTTTGTGCTGCTTAGCGCAGGGTCTGAATAAGGTAGGCCAAGCATCAGCATGCCGTGATGAAGTAAAGGTAGCATCATGGTGAGCAATGTTGTTTCGTTGCCGCCATGCATGGAGCCAGAGGAGGTAAAGACTGCGGCGGGTTTACCTATCAAGGCACCTTTGAGCCATAAACTAGTGGTGCCATCTAGAAAGTATTTCATGGGGGCGGCCATATTGCCGAAACGTGTTGGGCTGCCCAAAGCTAATCCCACGCATTCTTCTAAGTCTTTAAGCTCAACATAAGGAGCGCCCGTAGCAGGTACTTCTGCTTCGGTGGCTTCGCAGTTCGCTGAAACTTTAGGCACAGTTCTGATGCGCGCTTTCGCACCATTCACGCTCTCTATGCCACGCGCAATGACTTGTGCCATTTCTTTGACGGCACCACCTTGTGAGTAGTAGAGAACGAGAACATCAGCCATTTTAGAGATGCTTTTTGGCGAGCTCGTTAGCTTTGCCGATATAAGTGGCAGGCGTTAGGTTGAGCAAGTATTGCTTGGCTTCTGCTGGGATGGCCAAAGTTTGAATAAAAGTCTGCAATGAAGCCTGATTGATACCATCCTTGCCACGCGTGAGTTCTTTTAATTGCTCGTATGGGTTTTCAATGCCATAGCGACGCATCACGGTTTGGATAGGCTCAGCCAACACTTCCCAGCTATTGTTTAAATCTTCCGCAAGACGTTGTGGATTGACTTCTAGTTTGTTTAAACCACGTAAACATGAGTCGTAACCCAACAAGGTGTAACCAAACGCGACGCCCATATTGCGCAACACGGTTGAGTCAGTGAGGTCGCGTTGCCAGCGAGAAATAGGAAGCTTCTCTGCTAAGTGGCGCAGGATAGCATTGGCCAAACCCAAGTTACCTTCTGAGTTTTCAAAGTCAATCGGATTCACTTTATGAGGCATCGTCGATGAGCCAATTTCACCGGCTTTAAGTTTTTGTTTGAAGTAGCCAACAGAGATATAACCCCAAATATCGCGGTTAATATCAATCAAAATGGTGTTGATGCGAGCAAGCGCATCATACAGCTCGGCCATGTAGTCATGGGGCTCAATTTGAATGGTCATCGGGTTGTAAGTTAGGCCCAAACTTTCTACGAACTGCTTAGCAAAGCTTTCCCAATCTACATCTGGATACGCGGATAAATGCGCATTGAAGTTACCGACCGCACCATTGATTTTGCCCAAAATTTCGTTGTTTTTAAGTTGTTGCTCTTGGCGTTTTAAGCGATATACCACGTTAGCCAACTCTTTACCCATGGTGCTTGGTGAGGCGGTTTGGCCGTGTGTGCGTGAAAGCATAGCTTGATCAGCTAATTGCTTGGCTAACTCAGTTAATCTTGCAATGAGGCCAGCTAGGCTTGGCAGCATGACCTGCTCACGGGCGTTTTTCAGCATCAAAGCGTGAGATAAGTTATTGATGTCCTCGCTGGTGCAAGCAAAGTGAATAAATTCACTGGCTTTTTTAATTTCCGCGTTATTAGCAAACTTGTCTTTTAACCAGTATTCAAGTGCCTTAACGTCGTGGTTGGTGCGCATTTCAATGGTTTTAACTTGCGCGGCATCTGCCTCACCAAAGTTGTTGATGGCAGCATCTAATTCTTGAATAGTGGAAGGACTGAAAGCTTGAATTTCTTTGATGGTTGGCGTCGCGGCTAAG
>JBDLQN010000110.1:0-2720 GCA_039800585.1 Pseudomonadota bacterium | reverse complement strand
TGCGCCTGAATGACCGTAAGCAAGTTATTTTGGTGGATAGAGGATGGGTTGCTGCTTTAGCTAGCCATACTGACTTGCCGAATGTGGAAACTCCAACGGGTATGCAAAAGATTGAGGGTCAGTTATGGTTGCCTAGCCAAAAGTTTTATACTTTGAGTGTGGAGGCAAGCCCTACCGACCAATGGCAAACTGTTTGGCAAAATATGGATATGAAAGCCTACGCTAAAAAAGCGCCATTTGAAGTGTTGCCAGTAGTGCTGCGTATGTCGCCTCAAACTTCAGGTGGTTTTGTGAGAAACTGGGTGCGCCCTGATGACCGTATTTTGACGCATTTAAGTTACGCTTATCAGTGGATTGGTTTTGCATTTGCCACATTAGCAATTTATATTTTTGTGGGATTTAAGCGCGGTGCTTCACACCGAAAATAAGAGGCATTGTGAGTTTTGGAGAGAGGCAGTCAGTGAGTAAAAACACGTCAGAATATCAACAACAGAAAAGAGGCCGCATTATTGTGATGTGCCTTGTTCTGTTTTTTGCATCACCGCTCGTGCTTGTGATGTATCTGCATCAGATCAATTGGCACCCAGGAGGCCAAAGTTATGGCGAATTAATTAAACCGCCTGTGATGCTTAAAGTGCCTGATGTTTTGCAAGCAACGCAACCGCTTATTAAAGACTCCAGCGATGTTTCAAATACTTTGTGGCACGATAAGTGGAGCATGTTGATGATTGCAGATAGCTGCGATCAAGCTTGCGAAAGTCGTTTGCATGATATGCGCCAAATACATGCTTCGCTAGAAAAGAATATGAATCGTGTGCAAAGGGTTTTGGTCACGCACCAACAAGAGGTTAGTGCTTTGCAAAAGCGATATCCAGATTTGTTAATTTTGAACCAGCCCAGCGCAGACGTTGACCAGTTGGCCAGTCAGTTTAATCGAGCGGATAAAGATGCTTTTGGGCTACGCAATGTTTATTTGGTGGACCCGCTAGGGAACTGGATGATGGTATTTGATGTGGCGCTGCCTGCAAAAGATTTACGCAAAGATATTGTGCAGCTTTTGAGATATTCTTGGGCTGGATAGCATGCAAGTTCATCAAGCATATATGTGGTTTAAGCGACTTGCCTTTATAGGTCCATTTGTAGCTATCTTTGTGGTCGTTTTGGGGGCCTATGTCAGATTGTCTGACGCTGGTTTGGGTTGCCCTGATTGGCCAGGTTGTTATGGCACAATGACTGTGCCAGAGAGCCAATCTGCGATTACGCATGCCCAAACGGCTTTCCCAGATAAACCTTTTGTTGCCCATAAAGCGTGGAAAGAAATGATACATCGCTACGTGGCTGGCTCATTGGGTCTATTAGTATTGTCGCTAGGTTTTTTGGGATGGAAGACAAAAAAATATATTAATGTCTCTCCATGGTTGCCGACGGCACTTGTTTTTATCGTGATGCTTCAAGCAATGCTGGGGATGTGGACAGTAACGCTATTGCTTAAGCCCGTGATTGTTTCTGCGCACTTGCTGGGTGGAATGACTACGCTTGCCATACTAACGTGGATTGCACATCGACACTTTGGCACGGTTGTGGGCGATATGGTGGCGTCTTCAACTTTACGATTCGCCATTCGTGGTGCTTTATTGATTATTGTTGCCCAAATATTTTTGGGTGGATGGACAAGCACCAATTACGCCGCATTAGCCTGCACAGATTTTCCTACTTGTCATGGTGAGTGGGTGCCAACAATGGATTTTGGCACAGCGTTCCATTGGGTACGTGAACTTGGTAAAACGGCAAATGGGCAGCCTTTAGAGTTGCCAGCATTCGTGGCGATTCAGTGGACGCATCGAGTCGGTGCAGTCCTTACTTTCCTTTATCTGGGTACGCTGGCGATGATGCTAGTCAGAAATCAACGATTAAAATCGTTTGGATGGCTTTTGTTAAGTTTGCTGCTTGTTCAAATTAGTCTTGGAATCGGTAACTTGATTCTACATTTGCCGCTTGTTCTTGCGGTTGGACACAATATGGGTGCTGCTTTATTGTTACTCACTATCGTAATGATTAACTCAAAAATTACGGCCTTACCTAAAGGGAATTACTAAATGAATGCTGTAGTCATTAACCACTTACATAAAGTGTCGGTGCGTTTCCAAAACTTTTTCCCGCTGTGTAAGCCGCGTGTATCAGCGATGATTGTATTCACTGCCGTCATTGGGATGTTTTTAGCAAGTCCTGGATTTGTGCCGCTTCATATCTTGATTCCATCGACCATTGGCATATTTATGGCTTCTGGCGCTGCTGCTGCGTTCAATTGCCTTATTGAACAAGAAATTGATGCTCGCATGGTGAGAACTATTAGCCGACCTCTGCCTAGTGGTCGAGTCAGTCCATTAGAGACGACTTTCTTCGCATCGATTATTGGGGTGGTCGGTCTAGGTATTTTGTACTTCTACGTGAACCCGCTCACGATGTGGTTAACGTTTGCGACCTTCTTAGGTTACGCTGTGATTTACACTATTTTTCTTAAGCCAGCGACCCCGCTTAATATTGTGATTGGAGGTGCATCTGGGGCAATGCCGCCAATCTTGGGATGGACTGCGGTCAATAATGTGGTCTCGCCTGAATCGCTTATTTTATTTCTGATTATTTTTGCTTGGACGCCACCTCATTTCTGGGCTTTGGCGTTGTATAGAAGAGATGATTATGAAAAATCAGGCTTGCCAATG
>JBDLQN010000109.1:0-2804 GCA_039800585.1 Pseudomonadota bacterium | reverse complement strand
CAGCGCACAGTGCTCGCTAACTTTAAAGGGAATAATAGTGCGCCTGCCTGGTCGCCAGACGGGACTAAATTGGCGATTGTGCTGACCTATAGCGCTAACTCGCAAATCTATGTGATTAATGCTGATGGATCAGGGTTACAACAAGTGTCCTTTAGTAGCGGGATTGATACCGAACCAGAATGGTCACCCGATGGTAGCGCCATTTACTTTACTTCCAACCGTGGCGGTGGCCCGCAGATTTATCGTATGGCTGCCGCTGGCGGAGAAGCGAAACGCATCACCTTTGAAGGGAACTACAATGTGAGTCCCCATGTTTCGCCTGATGGTAAATTGCTGACTTATGTGAAACAAGATGCAAAAGGTTTTAGGATTGCCGTACAGGACTTGGCAACGGGGCAAGTGCAAACCTTGAGTGAGACCACTCAGGATGAGTCGCCAAGTTTCGCGCCTAATGGTCGGATGATTTTGTATGCCACTAACATTGGCGGCAAAGGTTCATTGGCGGCAGTCTCTGTCGATGGTCGTGTGAAACAAAAATTAACGGATAACGGCGGTGATGTGCGAGAACCAACTTGGGGTTTTGCAATCAACTAGCTTGTTGGCAAGTGGTTTAAGAATTTGTGTTTTTTTACTTAAGGAGAAAGATGATGAAAAAAAGTTTATTAGCGAGCGCCGTATTAGCGGCATTATTAGCTGCGTGTTCAAGCACAGCAGTCAAGGAAAAGCCAGCTGCGCCGGTAGAAGATGCGAATAAAGCTTCGCAATCAGCACCAGCTGCTGCAGATAGCGCTTCTACAAGCGGCGCATCTCAAAATGGCTATGACATGAGCGCGTTAAAAGATCCAAACAATATCTTGTCAAAACGTAGTGTTTATTTCGACTTTGATAAAGATGAAGTGAAAGCGGAATTCCGCCCACTCGTTGAAGCGCATGCAAAGTTCTTGCAAGCTAACCCAGCAGCTAAATTGATGATTCAAGGTAACGCAGATAGCCGCGGTTCACGTGAATACAACTTGGCATTGGGTCAACGTCGTTCAGTTGCAGTGAAGAAAGCCATGAACGTGGTTGGCGCACAAGACAAGCAAATAGAGACTGTGAGCTACGGCGAAGAAAAATCGACGCAAACTTGTAAAGATGATGGTTGCTGGTCACATGACCGTCGCGCTGACATCGTTTACGACGGCGAGTAATACTTGATGCGTAAACTGATTCTGATTGGTGTTTGTTTTTTGAGCATATCTTCATTTGCGCGTGCCGCTTTGTTTGATGACAAAGAGGCGCGTCAGCAAATTCAGGATTTGCAACAAAAAACAGATGCCCAGAATCAGGCGACGCAAGCAAGTGTAGAGGCAATCAAAAAATCCATCACTGCCCTTGAAGCGAAGGTGAATACCAATAATCAGGGATTGATGGATTTACTCAATCAGATTGATACGCTCAATCAAGCGCTCAGCCAAATGAAAGGCGAGCTTGAAGTGGCGCAGCATTTTTTAGAAGTGTCACAAGAACGTCAAAAAGAATTATATGCAGACACCGATAGTCGTCTGCGTAAACTTGAAGGTGCAGCACAGCCTGCAAAAAATAATGAAGCCGCCGCCCCTGCAACAGAAAGCACTAGCGCTGCTCCTCAGCCAACGAAAGAAGTCGTTTCTGATAATCCAGAGGCAAAGGCCTTTGAGGGTGCGCAAGAATTATTGAAGGCTGGTAAATATAAGGAAGCCTTCGAAGCTTTCGATAAGTTTATTCAAAATTACTCAAGCAGCAAGCAACTGCCCGATGCGCAATATAATCTCGGATACGCCCAATTTTCACTCAAGAACTACAAGGCAGCGATGGCAACACAACAAAAGTTGATTGCGCAATTCCCAGATAGTTCGAAAGTGCCAGATGCTAAATTTAATATCGCGAATTGCCAAATTCAACTTTCAGATATTGAGGGTGCTAAAAAAACCTTGAAAGATTTAATTGCGCAGCATCCTGCCAGTGAATTGATCCCCAATGCCAAACGTCGTTTGACTATATTGGAATCCATTAAGAAATAAAGCGTCGGGAGATCGTTCTCCCTCATTAATTTTCCATGACCTCTTTACGTATTTTCGAAATTTTTCATTCCCTTCAAGGGGAGTCCTCACGCGTTGGTTTGCCTACCGGATTTGTGCGTTTAACGGGCTGCCCTTTGCGCTGCGGTTATTGCGATACGGAATATGCTTTTCATGGCGGAAGTACACAAACCTTAGCCGAAATTCTCCGTGAGGTTGCGCAATATCAAGCACAATATGTTTGCGTCACTGGCGGTGAGCCGCTTGCGCAAAAATCTTGCCCAGACTTGCTAAAAGCGCTGTGTGATGCAGGCTATAGCGTCTCGCTTGAAACAAGTGGCGCGATGGACATTAGCCAAGTGGATGCCCGCGTTTCAGTGATTATGGATATCAAAACACCAGGCTCTGGTGAGGACAGCAAGAATCTTTGGGCAAATATTGCCCATCTCAAGGCGAAAGACGAAGTGAAGTTTGTATTGGCGGATAGGGTTGATTACGACTGGGCAAGAGAGATACTTGAAAAGCATCCAGTACTTAAAAAAATCCCGGTATTGTTTTCACCCGTTTATAAAACTTTGCCGCCAGCTGATTTGGCAAAATGGTTACTAGAAGACCGTTTGCCAGTCCGTATGCAGCTTCAATTACATAAAATTCTTTGGGGCGAAAAGCCCGGCGTATAAAATTTAAAGATGAAAAAAGCCGTTGTTTTACTTTCTGGTGGGTTAGATTCAGCGACCGTTTTGGCCATTGCCAAGGCTCAAGGCT
>JBDLQN010000108.1:0-2811 GCA_039800585.1 Pseudomonadota bacterium | reverse complement strand
CTATCACCAGCCAACAAAGTGTTATCCAAATCAAAAATCGCTAAATCCAAACCCAACCCCTTTATAAAGAAACGCCCCCAATCAATATTGGAGGCGTGTTCTCACCACAAATTAAGCATTAAACCTGCGGATGTGCACGCTCAAATTTTGTGTGCAACTTATTTAAGCCATTTAAATAGGCTTTTGCTGAAGCAATCACGATATCCGTGTCGGCACCCTGACCATTCACAATGCGACCACCTTTTGAAAGACGCACCGTTACTTCACCTTGCGCATCTGTCCCACTGGTAATGTTGTTAACAGAATATAAAAGCAATTCGGCACCGCTATTCACAATTTTTTCAATCGCTTTAAATGCCGCATCCACAGGACCACCGCCATCCGCTTCAGCACGTTTTTCTGCGCCTGCATCCATCACAGCGATCACTGCGTGTGGCGTTTCACCTGTTTGTGAACAGACCTGTAAATATGCCAATTTGAAGGTTTCGATATCATCACTGACGAACTCGTCGCTCACCAAGGCTTGAATATCTTCGTCAAAAATTTCTGACTTTTTATCTGCCAATGCTTTAAAGCGAGCAAAGGCGGCATTCAAGGCCTCTTCGCCATCCAAGGCAATCCCCAATTCTTCCAAGCGCGTTCTAAAGGCGTTGCGGCCAGACAATTTACCCAAAGTTAATTTATTGGTATTCCAACCCACATCTTCGGCACGCATGATTTCGTAAGTTTCGCGGAACTTCAACACGCCATCTTGGTGAATACCACTTTCATGCGCAAACGCATTTGCGCCAACTACCGCCTTATTTGGCTGGACTGGGTAGCCAGTAATCGTTGAAACCAATTTAGAAGTTGGCACGATTTGCGTCGTGTCGATAGTGGTCTCTAAATTAAAGACATCTTTACGGGTACGCACCGCCATGACAATTTCTTCCAAGCTGGCATTACCTGCACGTTCACCCAAGCCGTTGATCGTGCACTCCACTTGGCGCGCGCCACCCATCACTGCCGCCAACGAGTTAGCAACCGCCATACCTAAGTCATTGTGGCAATGCGTTGACCAAATGGCTTTATCTGAGTTTTTAACGCGCTTGATTAACTCTTGGAATTTTTCACCCCAAATCACTGGAATGTTATATCCCACGGTATCAGGCACATTGATGGTCTTAGCGCCGGCATCAATCACCGCTTCAAAGACTTTAACCAAAAAGTCCATCTCTGAGCGACCCGCATCTTCTGCTGAAAACTCAATGTCATCGGTGTATTCTTTGGCCCATTTTACGGCTTGCACCGCACGCTCTAAGACTTGCTCTGGCGTCATGCGCAATTTGTTTTCCATGTGAATGGGTGAGGTTGCAATAAAGGTATGAATACGGCCCTTTTTTGCTGGCTTAATCGCTTCACCCGCACGACGAATGTCGTTTTCATTCGCACGCGCTAATGAACAAACCGTTGAAGTTTTAACCGCTTCAGCCACAGCATAAATTGCTTCAAAATCGCCAGGACTGGCGGCAGCAAAACCCGCCTCAATTACGTTAACGCCCAACTTTTCAAGCTGGCGCGCAATGCGGATTTTTTCTTCTTTGGTCATGGCTGCACCCGGGCTTTGTTCGCCGTCACGCAATGTTGTATCAAAAATGATTAATTGATTCTGTTGTGTCATGTTATTTTCCATCTAAATTCTTTTAGCAAAACCCATCATGCATTCGTCATGATGGCGTGGCAATTCTTTGATTTGGGGGGCGTGAATATACTGCCTAAGGCAGAAGCGCTAGACGTAATAAAGCACCAGTCATTAAATGGCTGGCGTTTAAGAATACTGATGTGATGCTGTTGAATAACATGGCGTAATAATATCATGCTTTTAAAGCTTGTTAAGTCAATTAAACTTATCGTGACGATAAGCGAGACTTTGCATCAGACTGCTTTCTTCTTTAATCGTTGCATCAACCACATAACATAGCCAGACAACCCATAAACCAAAGCCACAAAGAATAAGACTTCTGGCGGACTGTATGAAACCAAAACAAAAGCCAAAACAATCAACAAAATCACCACAAATGGCACACTGTTTTTTAGGTTAATGTTTTTGCCGCTATAAAAGCGCAAATCCGACACCATCGAAATCCCTGCAAAAAGCGTAATCACCCAAGCAATCCATTTCATTTTAAGCCAAGGATAAAAAACCAAATCCCCAGGCAAGTCATTATCAAAGCAGACCCACACCAAACCAGCCAACAAAGCTGCTGCCGCCGGGCTAGGCAGGCCTTGGAAATAACGTTTATCCGAAGATCCCAAGTTGGTGTTGAATCGTGCAAGCCGCAATGCTGCGCTAACGCAATAAATAAAAGCGGCTATCCAACCCAATTTACCCATAGGTTTAAGCGCCCAAACGTACATCACCAAAGCTGGCGCCACACCAAAAGACACCATATCAGACAAACTATCGTACTCAGCACCAAAATCACTTTGCGTGTTGGTCATACGTGCCACACGGCCGTCCAAACCATCCATGACCATGGCGACAAAAATCGCAACGGCGGCGTGCTCATACTTGCCATTCATCGCCTGCACAATCGCGTAAAAACCTGCGAACAAAGCCGCAGTTGTAAATAAATTAGGTAATAAATAAATGCCGCGCTGACGTAGCGAAGGTTCTAGTGAATTGCTTTTGCGACGAGGGCGCTGGGTGGTTTCTACCATGTTCTACTTTCCTAACAATTTTCTTTAGTATAGCAAAGCCGTGCGCAATGCGGATGTTCGACTGTGATAGTATCGCGTTTCAATTAATCAACCGAACTTAATTCAACGTTT
>JBDLQN010000107.1:0-2849 GCA_039800585.1 Pseudomonadota bacterium | reverse complement strand
AATATTAGTCGCAACACATCCATCGCACTCGCCGTTTCCTTGCTGCTGCACGCGCTTATTTTATTTTTCGTTTTGCCCGACTTTAAAACCAAAACCACGGTGCCTAAGCGTAGTGTGATGAACATCACCCTAATGAATCCGGGACCAGCCAAAACAGTTGAAGCAGAACCAACGCCCCCAGCCATCAAGCCTCAAGCTGCAAAAGCCAAGCCAAACAAAGTCATCGAAAAAAAGGTGGCCGCGCCTAAAGTCATGGCAACGCCAGCGCCACAGACGCCTCAGCAAAATCAAACCCCCATCATGCCCAAAGCGCCAGATCGCCAACCTGACCAGCCTCCAGCGACTGATATGATGGCCTTAGTTCAAGCCAATCGACAACGACGCGAAGGTGAAAGCAGAGCTTATCCAGAACCTAGTTTGCCGATGGAAGACGCTAGAGATGCCGTCATTAAAAAGAATTTGGCACAACAAGGCACCAATGGGATTTTTCAAATTAAAGAAATGAGCCTACGCAGTGCTCAGTTCACATTTAGGGGTTGGAAAAGCAATTACGGCAGTGCACGTTTGGAGTTAATTGATGTGCAAGCGGCACCAAACGAAAGTATAGAAATTGCGGTTGTCAGAAAAATGATTGTCGTGATTCGTCGGGATTACAGCGGAGATTTTCACTGGTTATCCCCACGCTATGGCGATGTCATCAAGTCCGCCAGAATAGAAGACACCGCCGAATTAGAGAAATTTCTCATGGAAGAATTTTTCCCTAATCGTAGTTTTAGATAGTGTTTTGCCTAAATGTCGTGTTGATGCGCGCGATTAAACATCAGCGCCGCCAAAGTTAACACTGCACTCGCCGTTAAATAATAGCCGACATAAGCTAGCCCGTGATTAGCAGCTAACCAAGTCGCAATAAACGGCGCAAACGAAGCCCCCAAAATCCCAGCCAAATTAAACGTCAGCGATGCCCCTGTATAGCGCACTTCGGTTGGAAACAGGCCTGAAAGCATGGTGCCAAGCGGGCCATAAGTCATGCCCATCAAACCCAAACCTAAACATAAAAACATCGTCACTTCAGTCAAGCCGCCCGAACCAAACAGCCAGCCAAAAGCCAGCCCGAATATAGCAATCGCCGCCGAAGAGAGGATTAAGATTTTTTGACGACCAAAACGATCCGCCAGCCAAGCTGACACAGGAATGGCCAATCCAAAAAACAGCACCGCAAAAAGCTGCATCAAGAGAAAATCATGTCGCGAGAAACCCAAACGCGTGGTTGCCCAGCTGAGGGTAAACACCGTCATCAAATAAAACAACACAAAAGTCGCTAGGGCAATAAAAGTCCCTAGAAATAAAGGCTTTCCATGCTCACGAAACACCGTTAATACTGGCACTTCAACGCGTTTATTGGCTTTCAGTGAAGCCAGAAAAGCGGGTGTTTCGGTAATGTTTAAACGCACATACAAACCGACTAAGACCAGCAAGGTGCTGGCGATAAAAGGAATACGCCAGCCATAATCAAAGAACTGCTCATTACTCAAAGTTTCACTCAAGTATAGAAAAATCCCACCCGACATCAAAAAGCCGATGGGCGCACCCAATTGCGGAAACATGCCAAACCAAGCGCGTTTATTCGGGGGCGCATTTTCTGTGGCCAACAACACCGCCCCGCCCCACTCACCGCCCAGTCCAAGGCCTTGACCAAATCGACATAGCGTTAACAAAATAGGCGCAAGCATGCCAATCGAAGCATAAGTGGGTAACAATCCGATGGCGACTGTGGATAAGCCCATCGTCATCAGCGCAGCTACTAGCGTCGCTTTGCGGCCAACTCTATCCCCAAAGTGCCCGAATACTGCAGAACCAATCGGGCGTGCAAAGAAAGCCACGGCAAAGGTAGCAAAAGACTGCAGCATGGCCGTGGTGGGATTATCTGAAGGGAAAAACAAAGCAGGAAACACTAGCACCGCGGCATTGGCATAAATGTAAAAATCAAAAAACTCAATGGTGGTGCCGACTAGGCTGCCCAGCAGAATATTGCGATTACTTGCATTTTGCTTTACTGATGCGTTTGCCATGACTGCTCCAAAATAATCAAACTCGTCGCATTATAGCGAAAGCCAAGTGATGGACTGAACTTTTACACTGAACTTTCGAGCACTAGCACTCTCTAACCGTGAGTGCTAAAATTAGCCCCTATGAGTGAGAACTTATCTATGAGTAATGCACTAACTTTTCCAATGCCGTCTGCCTTAGATAGCTCTGCAGACAGCTTGGATCAATACATGCGCACCATTAAGTCTTTCCCCGTTTTAACGGCGGAAGAGGAGCTTAATTACGCCACTCGCTTAAAAAATAGCAATGACATTGAAGCAGCGAAAGCCTTGATTCTTTCACACTTGCGCTTGGTAGCCAGCATCGCACGTGGCTACTCAGGTTATGGCCTGCCGCAAGCTGACCTGATTCAAGAAGGCAACATAGGCCTGATGAAAGCAGTTAAACGCTTTGATCCAGAGCGCGGTGTTCGCCTTGTGTCGTTTGCCGTACATTGGATTAAAGCTGAAATTCACGAATACATTGTCCGTAACTGGCGTTTAGTCAAAATCGCTACAACTAAAGCGCACCGTAAGTTGTTTTTCAATTTACGTAGCATGAAATCTGGCCCTGGCAGCCTGAAGCCAGACGAAGTCGCACACATTGCCCGCGAGCTAAAAGTAAAACCTGAAGAGGTTTTAGAAATGGAAGCTCGCATGGGTGGCCATGAAATCTCATTAGAGGGCAATTCGGATGATGACAGCGAAGAGCATTTTAGCCCTATCGCCTATCTAGAAGACGAACACCCTGAGCCGTCAGAGATG
>JBDLQN010000106.1:0-2896 GCA_039800585.1 Pseudomonadota bacterium | reverse complement strand
CGCGGCGGGCTTGGAGCTTGGATAGGCCAAGGCCGTTTCCATCGCGAGGCGCAGCAACCGGCTTTCCTCATCGTCACCAACAGCCCAATTTAAATCATTAGCCGCTACCAAATCGGGGCGCATTAAGACCGTTAGCAAAAAGCGGCGCCCAATAGAAGCCGCAGTCCGCGTCAACTTTGGCATGGCCTGCTGTTTTTGCTTAATGCTTGGCAGCTTAATCATGCCCGTCATTTCTTCGTGTGAAACGCCTGTTAAATCAGCAATCCGTTTACTGAGTAGCAAGCGCAGACGCGGCGCTTGAATTTGCTGCAAAATAGGCTCCGCTTCATTCAAAAAGCGCACTTTGTCTTCTTGCGATTGCAGCGGATTATCGGCGCCCAAATGCTGCACAATATATTGCGAAAGCGGCAATGCCGTTTTCATTTTTTCTTCAAATGCTTCTTTGCCAAATTCGCGCACGAAACTATCTGGGTCATGCTCGTTTGGCAAAAATAAGAAGCTGAGTTTTAGACCATCCGTTAATGCTGGCAGGGCATTCATGGCGGCACGCCACGCAGCTTTCAGGCCTGCGTTATCGCCATCAAAACAGAACACAATATCGTCTGTTTGACGCATGAGTTTAGCGATATGAAATGGTGTCGTCGCAGTACCTAAAGCGGCGACTGCATAATCAATGCCGTATTGCGCCAACGCCACCACATCCATATAACCCTCGACCACTAAGGCACGACCCGCTTCACGCATGGCACGTCTCGCCATGAACAAGCCATAGAGCTCGTGGCCTTTTTGGAATAAAGGCGTTTCTGGGGAGTTGTAATATTTAGGCGTATCTTCTGGGTTAATTACCCGACCACCAAAGCCAATCACTTGGCCTTTCTGATCGTGAATCGGGAACATAATGCGATCACGGAAACGGTCATAACGTTTGCCCTGCTCGTTTTTAACTGTGAGGCCTATGGTTTCCAGCATCTCATTATCGTAATGCTCAAAAACCGACTGCAAATTCTGCCAGCCTGCTGGGGCGTAACCTATTTGAAAGCGCGCAGCGACTTGGCCACTTAAGCCTCGACCTTTTAGGTAATCAATCGCGCGCTGCGATTTTTTGAGTTCAGCGCGGTAATAGTTCATGGCTAGCGCCAGCGCTTCTTGCATGCCAGGAATGACTTTCTCTTGCGGCTTGGCAGGGTCGCGCGTTTCTTGCGGCACGATCATCCCGACCATTTTGGCCAATTCGTGAATCGCTTCGACAAAGCTTAAGCCCTGATATTCCATTAAGAAGCCAACGGCCGTGCCATGGGCGCCACAACCAAAGCAGTGATAGAACTGCTTGCTGGGGCTCACCGTAAAAGAGGGGGATTTTTCGTTATGAAAAGGACAACAAGCCGAGTAATTGGCGCCAGCCTTTTTAAGCGGAACGCTTTTATTAATCACGTCATAAATATCAACACGATTAATGAGTTCCTGAATAAAACTCTCTGGAATCATAAAGTTGGCTTGTTATTAATGGGGTTTAGAATGTATCCGAAACGACAATCATAACGGATGCGTCAAAAAGCTGCTATTGGGGCAAGAAAATAAAAAAGGAGCCGTGAGCTCCTTCTTTTTTGCGTTTAAATATAAGCTGCTAGCCTAGTCTGGTTTTAATTAACCCTGAGATTTTTCCCATATCCGCTCTGCCCACGACAAGTGGCTTCACAGCGGCCATGACTTTGCTCATATCTTTAATGCCAGCTGCGCCAGTCTCTGAAATGACCTGCTCTAAAATAGCAGCCACTTCATCATCGGTCAGCGCTTGTGGCAAGTACTCTTGCAACACAGTCACTTCAAATTTCTCAACATCAGCCAAATCGTGACGATTAGCCGCTTCATATTGAGAGATAGAGTCTCGACGTTGCTTGAGCATCTTTTCGATCGCCTCAATCACTTGGCCATCATTGAGCTCAATGCGCTCGTCAACTTCGCGTTGCTTAATCGCTGACTGTAACAAGCGAATCGCACCTAAACGCGCGCTGTCTTTAGCGCGCATGGCGTTTTTCATGTCTTCTGAAATACGCGCTTTGAGGGTCACAGTCAGAATTTCTTAAATTTAAATCTTGGAAAAACGAACTTTACTAACAATTAGTAAAGTTTTGCAGGCAACATTTGACCGCGAATACGGCGGTAGTGACGCTTCACTGCAGCTGCAGCTTTACGTTTACGTTCCCATGTTGGTTTTTCATAGAATTCGCGCGCGCGCAAATCTGTCAACAAACCTGTTTTTTCAATTGTGCGTTTGAAGCGACGAAGCGCTACGTCAAACGGCTCATTCTCTTTAACACGTACAGTAGTCATTAAGACCTCTTTCAAAATTAAGTTTTGTTTCGAGCCCCTGAAAATTAGGGCGGAATCTCGAAAAAGTTTGCTATTCTATCGGTCTCGAAGCAAATTATCAACGTTTTTTACACAATTAAGTGACCGTTTTACCTCATGCTTGTTTTAGGAATTGAATCTTCTTGCGATGAAACTGGCATCGCACTTTACGACACCGACCAGGGCCTGCTTGCCCACGCCTTGCATTCACAGATTGAAATGCATGCGGAATATGGTGGCGTCGTCCCAGAACTGGCCTCGCGCGACCATATTCGGCGCGTATTACCACTTATTCAAAAAGTACTTAACGATACTAATTTAGCGCTAGAAGATATTGATGGCATTGCCTATACCCAAGGGCCTGGCCTTTCTGGGGCATTACTCGTGGGCACAAGCGTTGATGAGGCTTTGGCTTTCACGCTGGGTGTGCCGACCATCGGCGTGCATCATCTCGAAGGGCATTTGCTCGCGCCACTCCTCGAAGAAAACCCACCCGCATTTCCATTTGTAGCACTCTTAGTGTCAGGTGGGCATACACAGCTGATGA
>JBDLQN010000105.1:0-2964 GCA_039800585.1 Pseudomonadota bacterium | reverse complement strand
TGCTATGAGATTTTGCGTGAGTTGTTGCGCCATGCCCGACAATTTAGTGCGCGTGAATTCCGTGTGCTTGCTTCGCATAAAGTCATCGCTTTGCTGATGGACGAGGAGTCGCAAAGCTTGGCGAATTTATCTGATTTTATTGGCAAACCCATCTCATTGCAGCCTGAAAGCCAATACTCTCAAGAAGCGTTCGATATTGTTCTGATGTAGCCTTAGAGTAATTTGAGCAGTGCGATTTCAATAGGTGCGAACAATAGCATTTGAAGCAGTTGCGCAGCTAAAACAACGACCAGTGGGGACAAATCCACGCCGCCAGGAATGCCTATTAGATTGCGTATAGGACGAAGAATAGGCCTAGTCAGCGCATCCAGTGCTGGTGCAATCGGCGTGTGGGGGTTAACCCAGCTTAGTAAGGCTTGTGCAATCACGGCATAAACAAAAATATCGACGCTGATATTGATCACATGCATAGCCGCTAAACCAAAAAATCCTAACCAAGCAATGCTATCTGCCAAAGGGAATGGAAATCCGCTTAGCCATTTCATTCCAATTTGTGCCAGTAGTTGCGTCAAAAATCCTAGTAACAAAGCACTGAGGTCTAGTCCAAATAATCCAGGAATCAAGCGTCTTAATGGCACAACAGCAAAGTTGGTAAGGCCGATAATCGTTTGCGAAAGTGGGTTCTGAAAGGGTGCTCTTGTTGTTTGCAAATAAAAGCGAAGCAGAAACGCTGCGCTGAGTAAGCCGAGCAGCGTGTTGAGTAAAAAGGAAACGGCGTTGATAACCATGGTTAGTCCTTACCTAGTAAATCACCTAACTCTTTTGAGCGTTGAGCGGCGGCCTTTGCCGCGCTGATAATAGCTGCTTTAACCGCAGCTGATTCCATACTGAGGATAGCTTGTTCGGTGGTGCCACCTTTTGAAGTTACTTGGCTACGCAAAGTGGCTGGATTTTCTGTGCTTTGTTCAGCTAATTTGCTGGCGCCAGTAAAGGTTTGCAGGCTGAGTGTTTTGGCTTGTGCCTCGTTTAATCCTAAGTCTAAAGCCGCTTGTTGCAATGCCTCAATAAAGTAAAACACATAAGCGGGGCCGCTGCCTGAAATGGCGGTGACGGCATCTATTTGAGCCTCATTGTCTAACCAAATCGACTGGCCGACTGCGTTCATGATGGTTTCTGCTTGCGAGCGTTGTAAGCCGCTTACCTTGGGCATAGCGTACAAACCAGAAACCCCCGCTTGAATCTGTGCTGGGGTGTTAGGCATCACACGCACAATAGCTTGATAACCACCTAGCCAGCGCCCAATATCTTGAGCACGTATGCCTGCCGCAATCGAAATAATTAGTTGCTGTTGTAAAAGGCTGCCAAGAAAAATTGAAAGGTCACGCAATTGTTGGGGTTTGACCGCCAATACAATGATGTCGGCAAGTGTGACGCTAGGCAGTTGTTCTGTGACTGACACGCCAAAATCCGCTTGTAAGGCTTGGCGTTTTTCCGCATCTGGTTCAATGACGTTGATGTCCGACATTAAATAGCCATTAGTTTTGAGCCCACCAATCAGGGCGCGTGCCATATTGCCGCCGCCGATAAAGCAAATTTTTCCTATGGTGTTTTCAGTCATGCTACAGCCTTTTATTCGTTAATTGTTTTGGAGGGTCTTGCGCCAAAAATAGCAGAGCCAACGCGGACGATATTGGCACCTTCTTCGATGGCCAATACGTAGTCGTTGGACATGCCCATTGATAGTGTATCAAGCGGCGTTGGATTTTTGTTTAAAACCCAATCTTTGTTTAAGTTTTCTAGCAAAGTGCGCATTTGCTGGAATCGTTCTCGTTGTAAAGCTTGATTATCCGTGGGTTCAGGAATCGTCATTAAACCTCTTAACTGCAAGTGAGGCATATCCTGAATTGCTGATGCTAGTGAGACTAGCTCATCTGGATTGGCGCCACTTTTGCTCGTTTCACCACTGATATTTACTTGCAAGCAAATTTGAAGTGGAGGCAACTCGGGCGGTCTTGCGTCATTCAGACGTTGAGCGATTTTTAATCTATCGACGCCATGTACCCAACTAAAGTGCTGGGCAATCGGCTGGGTTTTGTTACTTTGAATCGGCCCAATGAAATGCCACTCAATTGCTAAGTCAGTCAGCTCAGTTTGTTTGTTAAGCGCTTCTTGCAGATAGTTTTCGCCAAACTGTTTTTGCCCTGCCATAAAAGCCTCGCGTAGCTTTTCAGCGGGTTGCGCTTTACTCACAGCAAGTAAAGTGACCTCGCCTGTTTTGTTCAAAATGTGCTGACTGTCGCGATTGGTCATCGCCTGCTTGATGTGGCTTTGTACTGCTTGGAGGCGTTCTTGAATCAAAGTCATAATCGTTTTGCTTGCCGATGGGCATGGTCTAGTACCTTTATTATATAGGAGCACCTCACTATCCTGTGTGATCAAAATCTGATTTCAGTCAAAGAGGCTCGCCAGAAGGCCGTTAATAAGGATTTATTCCATCTATAAAAAACACACAAAAACTCTAAAATTGCTTGCTTCATTTTTTCTGTTTATGGGAGTATTACGGAATTAACTTTTTATTCAGTGGCGGACTTAGGCTCAATAAGTGACTAAGCCCGTTAATTGAGCATTCCATGGCTGATTGGCATAACAAAATAAATATAAAAATAAGGCGATTTGAAAAGCTGTGGCGGAAAGCCTTAACGCTTTCTTTTGTTGTGTATCCCTTGTTTTTGGCTTCTTGTGGCTCTATTCCTCAGCCGGATTTAACGCCGACTGGTGTTCCAGTTGCTTGGCGTAACACCCCTGCGGCATCAGCCCAACCTTCGGAAGAGGCTTGGTGGCTGGCCTTAAAAGATCCTGTGTTAAACGAAACGGTTAATTTGGTTTTAAAAAACAATTTAACGGTTGCGCAATCATATGAGCGGCTTAACGCAGAGCGTGCTTTAGAAAAAGCGACGCTAGCAT
>JBDLQN010000104.1:0-3075 GCA_039800585.1 Pseudomonadota bacterium | reverse complement strand
GATTGGGATTGTGACTTCGCCGGACGCAGCGGCTTTACACGATGTATTAACTACGCTTAGACGCCGCATGCCCAATATTTCTGTGGTGATTTACCCAACACCCGTGCAAGGTAAAGGCGCGGCCAATCAAATTGCCCAAGCGATTAACTTGGCAAATCAAAGAAATGAATGTGATGTGCTGATTATTTGCCGAGGTGGTGGCAGCATGGAGGACTTGTGGCAATTCAATGAGGAAGTGGTGGCTAGAGCGATTGCTAATTGTAAAATTCCAACGATTAGTGGTGTTGGGCACGAAACAGACTTTACCATTTGCGACTTTGTGGCAGATGTGCGCGCGCCGACACCAACGGCCGCAGCAGAGCTGGCGTCACCTTCACGTGAGGCACTACTCAACAAGCTCAATCAACTGAGCGAACAATTAAAAAGAAACAGCCTTTATTTAGTGCAACAACGTGAACAGTTGCTGGACTATCTTGCTCGCAGGCTAGTATCTCCTACCCAACAAGTAGCGCTGCAAACACGTCAGTTAGAACAACTGCGCTATCGTTTAGGCCTGAATATTCAACAGCAATTACAGCGCCAACAAAGAAACTTAAGGCAATTAGCACAAAATTTGCACCATTTAAATCCGCAGGCCGTGCTTTCTCGTGGTTATGCTTTTGCCCAAAACAAACAAGGTGAAATCATTAGAAATAGCCTTCAAATTAAGGCTGGAGACGATATTAGCCTGACTTTTGATGTGGGTAGTGCTGAAGCAACGATTACCCAAACACGCCACGACAACTAAACTAATTTGAAACGAGCAGCAATCTGCTATTGGTTTAGCCCAAAACTTGATTGATAATAACGAAATCCTTTATTGAGTCTTACTTGATGTCATCCACTACCGCTACTGGCAAAAAAGCAAAACTTTCAGCATTAACTCTCGCCGCACTAGGCGTTGTTTTCGGCGACATCGGAACCAGTCCGCTGTACACCCTCAAAGAAGTATTTGAAGCTGGCAAACACCCCGTACCCCTGACTGAAGCCAACATTTTCGGCATTCTATCGCTGATTGTTTGGGCGCTGATTATGATCGTGTCGGTGAAATACGTTGCCTTCATTATGCGTGCAGATAACCGTGGTGAAGGCGGCATTATGGCCCTACTAGCCTTAGCCACCAGAGAGTCTGCTGGCGACAAAAAAATGCAGCACACCATCATGCTACTGGGCATTTTGGGCGCTTGTATGTTCTATGCCGACGGCATGATTACCCCTGCCATTTCAGTACTTTCCGCGGTAGAAGGCTTGGAGGTCGCGGCGCCAGCACTACACCCAATGATTATCCCCATCACACTGCTGGTCATTGTTGCCCTCTTTTGGGCCCAAAGCAAAGGCACGGCCTTAGTGGGCGCTTTGTTCGGCCCGATTATGTTGATTTGGTTTGGCTCTTTAGCTGCACTCGGCTTGCAAAGCATTATGCAATATCCAGACATTCTTAACGGCTTAAATCCTATTTTTGCGATTCACTTTTTCCAAGCCAACCCTTGGATTGCTTTCGTAGCTTTAGGCGCCGTAGTATTGGCGGTAACAGGTGCCGAAGCGCTTTATGCTGACATGGGTCACTTCGGTCGCTTCCCCATCCGTCTTGCTTGGTTTAGCTTTGTATTACCCGCTTTAATCATTAATTACTTTGGGCAAGGCGCTTTAGTTTTAGCAGATCCTGAAGCAGTTAAAAATCCTTTCTATTTACTCGCTCCTGAATGGGCTTTATTTCCGCTGATTGTATTGGCCACTTTGGCTGCGGTGATTGCCTCCCAAGCCGTGATTACAGGCGCGTTCTCAGTATCTCGACAAGCTTTGCAATTGGGCTATATTCCTCGCATGCACGTAGAGCACACATCCGAAAGCGAAGAAGGCCAAATTTATATGCCTCGCGTCAACTGGGGCTTGATGCTGGCAATTATGGTGCTTGTTTTAGGATTTAAATCTTCAGGCAATTTAGCCGCTGCTTATGGCATCGCCGTGACAGGCGATATGGTGATTACGTCTCTACTTGCAGGGATTGTATTTCATCACATTTGGGGATGGAGCAAGCTACGTACTGGCGCTTTGATTGGCTTATTTCTTGCGGTTGACGTGTCGTTTTTTACCGCAAACGTGCTAAAAATTCCTGATGGCGGCTGGGTTCCATTGGTCATTGGTATTTTTATTTTTACTTTAATGTTGACCTGGAAAACAGGCCGCTCATTGCTTTACCAAACCCTAAAAAATGACGCCATGGAGCTTACGCCCTTTATTGAAGCAATGGGCCAGCATCCACCTACCCGCGTGCCAGGCACTGCTTTATTTATGACGCCTAACCCTGATGGCGTGCCGCATGCCATGCTGCATAACCTGAAACACAATAAAGTATTGCACGAACATGTCGTTATTCTTACGGTTAAATTTTTAGAGTTTCCGCACACCAACCAAGAAGAACGCGTTTCTGTAGAAGTCTTGCCGCATCAGTTCTACCGCGTAACGGTTAATTACGGCTTTAAAGATGAGCCTGACCTGCCAAGAGACTTAGAGTTATGTACGGCAAAAGGCTGCCCATTAGACCCTATGGATACTTCTTACTTTATCGGCAAAGAAATTTTGATTGCGCATGAAGGCTCTGAAATGGCTTATTGGCGCAAAAAGATCTTTATTGGTTTGTTTAGATCGGCTGAAACCATCACCAACCAATTTAAGCTACCACCTAACCGCGTGGTGGAACTTGGCTCTCAAGTCTCTTTCTAAGCAATATTATTAAAAAATCGATGGCATGAAATTGAATATAAAAAACCTCTCGTTAGTCTTATTAGCACTCACCACACTCCTGTTAGGTGGCTGTGCAACCACGACTAAATCTGGCACGGTTGGCGTTGAACGTAAGCAGTTTATGATGCTTTCGTCTAAGCAGGTGGATAGCTTATCCCTGCAAAGCTACAACCAAACGATTAAAACAGCCTCTCAAAAGAACACACTAAATAACGACGCGAAGACCGTAGCACGCGTCAAAAATATTGCTGACCGTTTAATTGCGCAAACCGTTGTATTCCGCCCCGATGC
>JBDLQN010000103.1:0-3259 GCA_039800585.1 Pseudomonadota bacterium | reverse complement strand
AGTAAACTTCAACAACAAAAAGCCTAACGAGCCTAATAATAGCGTTTTCCTGCAAGCTTTGAGTTTTGTATGCATTGAAATTTTGGACGAAAAAAATGGCTACTTTTTCAAGTAACCATTTAATCCAGAATAGAATTCTTGGTGGGCTGTGCGGGGATCGAACCCACGACAAACGGATTAAAAGTCCGCTGCTCTACCAGCTGAGCTAACAGCCCGTGTTAATTAACCAGAAAGCTAACTAACGAAAGGGCGTGATTATCCATAAAATATCGCTTAGCGTCAATCTCTGTTAACGAATTCCTGGAAATTTTCCTTGCATGGCGCGCATCATTTTGCCAATTCCACCTTTTGAGAACATTTTCATCATCTTTTGCGTTTCTTCAAATTGATTGAGTAGGCGGTTGACATCTTGCACTTGCAAACCCGCGCCCATGGCAATGCGACGTTTGCGAGTAGCTTTGATCACTTCTGGTTTGCGACGTTCCAAAGGGGTCATGGCATTGATAATGCCTTCGATGCGGCGAATGGCCTTATCAGCGTCATCGCTGTTTACTTTGCCTGCCATGCCAGATAGCTGGCTGGGCAATTTATCCATTAAAGCGCCCATGCCGCCCATATTTCGCATTTGCACCATTTGCGCTTTAAAGTCTTCTAAATCGAAGTTTTTGCCAGATTTAACTTTATCAGCCAGTTTTTTGGCTTCATCCAAATCGACATTTTTTTGCGCTTGCTCAATTAGTGAGAGCACATCACCCATGCCCAACACGCGAGAAGCCATGCGTTCAGGATGGAATGGCTCAAGGCCATCCACTTTTTCGCTCACACCAATAAATTTAATTGGTTTGCCGGTGACATGACGCACAGATAGCGCAGCACCACCTCTAGCATCGCCGTCTAGCTTGGTGAGCACGACGCCTGTAAGCGGGAGGGTTTCGCCAAAAGCTTGCGCGGTATTAACTGCGTCTTGGCCCTGCATTGCGTCGACCACAAACAAGGTTTCGACCGGATTGAGCAAAGTGTGTAGATCTTTGATTTCCGCCATCATGGCTTCATCAATACCTAGGCGACCAGCGGTATCGAATATCAATACGTCGTAATAAAACTTTTTGGCGTGCGCCAAAGCATCTGTGGCGATGTTTTGTGGCTTTTGGCTGGCATTTGAATCAAAGCAATCAATTTCTAGGCTATTAGCCAAGGTCTTTAATTGCTCAATCGCCGCAGGGCGGTAAACGTCAGCACTGGCCAACAATACTTTTTTCTTTTGCTCTTTAAGCAATTTTGCCAGTTTGGCAGAGGTAGTGGTTTTACCTGAACCCTGCAAACCTGCCATCAAGACCACAGCCGGCGGCACTGCAGCGAGATTTAGACCGACATTTTGCTCACCCATGAGCTTGGTGAGTTCTTCATGGACCACTTGAATGACAGCTTGACCTGGCGTGAGGCTTTCGAGCACTTCACGGCCTTGAGCCCGTTCTTTTACTTGTGAAATAAAGTCTTTAACCACAGGCAAGGCCACATCGGCCTCGAGCAAAGCCATGCGCACTTCACGCATGGCATCGGCAATATTTTCTTCCGTAAGCCTCGCTTGTCCCCGCAGCGTTTTAATAACGCTCTGCAAACGACCTGTTAAATTTTCTAGCATATGAAGTCCCTGCTTTGTTTTTAGGCGGCGTTAACCTGCAATCGACCGCGTGATATAGTACGTCTAATGCGAACATTTTAACCCATATCAACTCTATGCAAGCACCGACCTACTTACCTTATTTAATAACCACCCTCATTTATATTTGGGTGGCGATTCATTTTTGGCGCACGCCAACACCTTCACAAGCAAGCTTACGCCTACACTCTGGCTTGATTGCTTTGGGCTTGGGGATTCATGGTGGCTTGCTCTACCAAGATATTTTTATCGGTGATTTAAATTTAAATATTGCCAATGCAGTGTCTTTAATTTTTTGGCTCACCGTATTGATTTACTGGATTGCAGATTTCAAACATCAACTACACAGCTTACAGGCTTTAGTTTTGCCGCCAGCGACAGTGACCGTGCTATTGCAAGCGCAATTCCATGACAACGTGGTGGTTAGCTTTGCCAATGACCCCTTATTTATCGCGCATATTGTGATTGCGATGCTTGCTTACAGCTTGTTCACTTTTGCAGCTCTGCATGCAGTGCTCATGGCAGCTGCCGAGCGCGCTTTGCACAAGAAAACTTCATTATTAAATTTGGCCAAGTTTCCGCCTTTAATGACGATGGAATCTTTGCTTTTCAAGACTATTAGCTTGGGATTTGTGCTGCTGACTTTTACCTTGGTGAGTGGCATGTTGTTTTCAGAGCAAATCTTTCATCAAGCGCTTAAATTCAACCATAAAAACATTTTTACGATTATTTCTTGGTTGATTTTTGGCAGCCTTTTGGTGGGCCGTGCACGCTATGGCTGGCGCGGACGCACCGCCATCCGCTGGACTTTAATTGGATTTGTGGTGCTGATGCTGGCCTATTTAGGCAGCAAGTTCGTCTTAGAAGTGTTACTCAATCGCTAACGCTTAGCGCAAACTGATTATCGGCCAGGCCTGCTCTTGGGCATAAGCCTCAAGAATCGGGTCTGGATTGACCGCGACTGGTTTATCTACCAACTTCATTAATGGCAAATCGTTGTGTGAGTCGCTATAAAACCAAGTGGTTTGATAGCTACCCAAAGTCTCGTTGCGCCCAGCCAACCACTCATTAAGGCGGGTAATTTTACCTTGCTGAAAACTTGGTGTGCCAACCACACGGCCAGTAAACTCGCCGTTAATTTGCTCAGGATCTGTGCCGATTAAATTAGGAATCCCGAAAGCTTTAGCAATCGGACCCGTCACAAAACTATTGGTCGCGGTAATAATCAGCAGCTCATCGCCATTCGCACGATGTTTTTCGACCAAAGCGCGTGATTTTTCGGTCATCATGGGTTGAATTTTGGTTTGCATAAATTGCTGATGCCAAGCGTCAAGTTGGGCGCGTGGATGCTCGCTTAGCGGCTTAAGTTGAAACTGCAAGAAAGCAATAATATCCAGCTTGCCCACTTTGTAATCAGCATAAAACTGGTCATTGATGCTGGCATGTTTTACACGATCTAACACGCCTATCTCAATCAAAAACTCACCCCACTGGTAATCGCTATCACCAGCCAACAAAGTGTTATCCAAATCAAAAATCGCTAAATCCAAACCCAACCCCTTTATAAAGAAACGCCCCCAATCAATATTGGAGGCGTGT
>JBDLQN010000102.1:0-3277 GCA_039800585.1 Pseudomonadota bacterium | reverse complement strand
CCGATGAAGTATCGCTGGGCTGCTGCGTTTAATCGTTGGTTCGCGCGTGTAGTGCTGACGGCGGCAAGTTCACCGAATGAAACGGGGGATCAAACGGGTGGAATTAGCAAAGTTTTCAAATTATTTTGGTATGCAGGCCAATACCGTCGCAAACTCAAGAAATTCAGTAAGCCACTTTATCTGCTCGTGAAATTTAGTTTGATTGTTGGATTGGTCGCTTGGGTGACGAGCGATCTTTGGGTGGACTTGATTCATTAATCAATCGCCTGGTTTAGACCTTGATAAAGAGCTGTCGCAACAGCTCTTTTTATTTTGTGGACCAATGCCCTGATTTTCCACCTTGCTTTTCTAGTAGTCTAATTTCACTCATTACCATGCCACGATCCACCGCTTTACACATGTCGTAAATGGTAAGCAAAGTAATGCTGGTTGAGGTGAGTGCCTCCATTTCAACCCCTGTTTTTCCTACGCAGTGAGCAGTTGTTGTGCAGTGAATGACGCAATTCTTTTCGTCGATAGAAAACTCGATACTGACTTTACTCAAACTAATAGGATGGCAAAGCGGAATTAAGTCAGAGGTTCTTTTAGATGCTTGAATGCCTGCAATTCGCGCTACGCCGAGGACATCACCTTTTTTCGCATTGCCTTCCAAAATGAGTTGCAAAGTACTGGGCAGCATGCGGATGCTGCCAGTGGCGATGGCGACTCTCTCAGTGTCATTTTTTCCACCAACATCCACCATATGGGCTTGACCTTGACTATCAAAATGGGTGAGTTCCGACATCCTTACATTCCTTTTTAGAAACTATTTTTCGCTGGCTCTTGTGAACTTGCCTTGTAATCCCGATATAACGTTACTATCAGGTTCCAGAACAGCTTTTTAGAGCTCTCTATCAGTGAAATAATAGTACATAATGTTATCATAACGAATGATGAGATTGATTTACACCCTTCTGTTGGCCTGCCTTTTTGTGCCGCTCGCGTTAGCTGATGATCTTCCTGACTTGGGGGACGTTTCAGCGACCGTGCTCTCACCGCTACAAGAGAAAAAAATTGCCGACCAGATCATGCGCGATGTGATGTCGAGTGATGAGGTTGTTTCTGATCCGGAAGTCACCGACTACATTCAAAACTTAGGCATGCGGTTAGCCAGCAATGGGCCGGATAAAACCCAGTGGTTTAATTTCTTTGTGGTGAAAGATAACAGCATTAACGCTTTCGCGATGCCCGGCGGCGTCATCGGTGTGCACACGGGCTTGATTGTCGCGGCATCTAACGAATCAGAACTTGCTGGCGTGATGGGCCACGAGATTGGTCACGTGGTGCAGCACCATATGGCGCGGATGCTCGCGCAGCAGAAGAATGATTCCATCATTAATATTGCGGGGATGGCGCTGGCGATTCTATCTGCGCGTGCAAACCCTCAACTCGCCCAAGCTGCGATGATGACTTCCTCCGCAGGCTCAGTGCAAAAGCAGCTTGATTACACCCGTGATCACGAACGCGAAGCCGACCGCGTTGGCATCTCCATCTTAGAAAGTTCTGGGTATGACACGAACGGGATGGCGAGCTTTTTTGAAACCATGCAAAAGGGTACGCGTTATGTGGAGGGAAGTGCGCCAAGCTTCCTAAGAACCCACCCGATCACCTCCGAGCGTATTGCTGATGTGAGTGCGCGAATCTCAAATTCAGGCCGCTATCGTATGCTCCCTTATTCTCCTGAGTTCGATTTGGTGCGCGCGAAGATCATGGCAAATTTGGGCACAGCCGGTCAGGCCATCGCGCAGTTCCGGGGCAACTTACAAGAGCGCCGTTATACCAGTGAGACCTCCCAGCATTATGGCTTGGCGATCGCATTGCTACGCAATAACGATGTGGCAGGCGCCGTGAATGAGCTTAAGTGGCTGCGCGCTAACGCGCCTAATCATGCCTTCTTTGCGAATTTGGCGGCCAATATTGAGGTCGCTAAAGATAACCCGATGGGTGCAGAAAAAGCTTATCTTGCAGGGCTGGCGGTTTACCCTGGAAGCCGTGCACTCATTAATGGTTATGCTGAGCACTTTTTACGGATCCAGCAGCCCGAGAAAGCAATCAAGCTCATCAATGAAAAGCAATCGCTCTATCCAGATGATCCGACTTTATACGAACTCAAATCTAGGGCATATGCCAATCTGGGTAAGCGACTTTTGAGTCATCAAGCGCAAGCAGAAGCTTACGTAAGGCGCTACAATATTCAAAAAGCTTATGAGCAAATCGATTTAGCGGTACGGGCAGGAGATGGGGATTTTTATCAGCAATCCATTGTCGAAGCGAGAGCGAAAGAATTGCGTGCCATGATCGATGAACCCAAAAAGAGTGGTTGGTTTAATTAAGGATTAAATGCGTTGCAACGTCGTCACTTTCTCCAATTATTTTTAAGCGTCGCTGGACTCGCACTGATTCCCGCGCGGGCCTTTGCGGCTATGTGGAATGCTGCAGCTTTTCAGGCGACGCAGTCAGAAGCAGCGCTTGCTGGATTGGGCGCTACTAACTTAAAAACTTCTTCCCTGATTACGATTGTTGCTCCCGACAAAGCGGAGAATGGGGCGGTGGTGCAAATTGAAGTCACGAGCCGTGTCCCTAACACCGAATCCATTACAATTTTGGTGGATAAGAACCCCACCAGTTTGATTGCACACTTTAAGTTTTCAAATGGTGCCGATCCCTTTGTGGTGACGCGTATCAAGATGGCGGAAACCTCCGACCTCCAGGCGGTCATCAAGGCTGATAATCAATACTTTGTCGCTAAAAGAAGCGTCGAAGTCTTAGAAAATGGGTGCGGCTAAGATGGCAGAGAATATGCGTATGCGGGCTCAGTTTAAGGACGGCGTCACTGAAGTAAAAGTGCTGATGACCCACCCCATGGAAACAGGGCGTCGTAAGAATGATTTTGGGGACGTGATTCCTGCGCACTTTATTCAGTTAGTGAGCGCTAGCCTTAACGGGAAACAAGTTTTAGAAGCGCAGTGGGGAACAGGAATTTCTAAAAATCCTTATCTGACTTTCCATCTGCATAGTGCCAAAATCGGTGACGTCATTAAGATTAGTTGGCTAGATAATTTGGGTAAAACTGGGGAAGGCGAAGTCGCCGTCACCCAAGCTTAATTAGCTTTTCTCGCAATATCCAAAGCGACCGCTTCGGCAATTTTGATGCCATCCACCGCGGCCGATAAAATCCCGCCAGCGTAACCCGCACCCTCTCCCGTTGGGAAAAGCCCTCGCGTGTTAATACTTTGCA
>JBDLQN010000101.1:0-3335 GCA_039800585.1 Pseudomonadota bacterium | reverse complement strand
ATGGAAAAAGATGCCGTCATTATTCTTGACCCTGTGAATATGCACGTCATTCAAGATGCGATGCAAAAAGGCGGCAGAAACTGGGTGGGCGGTAACTGCACCGTTTCATTGATGCTGATGGCACTCAATGGCTTATTTAAGGCTGATTTGGTTGAGTGGGCAACTTCCATGACCTATCAAGCGGCTTCAGGTGCTGGTGCGCAAAATATGCGTGAATTGCTCAAGCAGATGGGTGAAGCTAATCATGCGGTGAGTGATTTATTGGCGAATCCAGCATCTGCGATCTTGGATATTGATCGTCAAGTAGCAGCCACTTTACGTGATGAAAAATTCCCAACTGCACACTTTGGCGCTCCATTGGCCGGTAGTTTGATTCCTTGGATCGATAAAGATTTGGGTAATGGCCAAAGCAAGGAAGAGTGGAAGGGTGGCGCGGAAACCAACAAGATTTTAGCTCGTGAAGCAAATCCTATTGTGATTGATGGGTTGTGTGTGCGTATCGGCGCTATGCGTTGTCACTCACAAGCCTTGACCATTAAACTTAAAAAAGATGTGCCTTTAGACGAAATCAACGATATGTTGGCTAAGGCAAATCAGTGGGCGCAAGTGGTACCAAATGAGCGTGAAGCAAGTATGAAGCAACTTACGCCTGCAGCAGTGACGGGTACACTTAAAACCCCTGTGGGTCGTTTGCGTAAATTGGGTATGGGTGGTGAATACTTATCCGCCTTTACCGTCGGTGATCAATTATTATGGGGCGCGGCAGAACCTTTGCGTCGCATGTTGGATATTTTAGTTAAAAGTAAATAATTCAATAAATTAGGGTTGATAGTGAATAAATTACATTTAAAAAAACTGTGCCTAATATTGTGCTTGTTTGCTGTGCCTATGATGGTGCAAGCGGCCAGTTTAGGTAAGTTAAGTGTTTTTTCATCACTGGGTGAACCGCTCAATGCAGAAATTGATGTTTACCCCAGTTCTCCTGAAGAGCTGGACTCTTTATCGGCAGCCCTTGCTAGTGATGTGATTTACCATGATCAAGGCGTTGAGCGCACAGCTACGCAATCGGCAGTGCAGTTTTCAATCCTTAAAAAAGAAAATGGTAATGCAGTGCTTAAGCTAAGCACGGCGCAAGTGGTGACCGATCCATTTTTGGATATGATCATCGCCTTGAGCTGGAAAGACGGTAGCTTTGTGCGTGAATACACTCTGCTGTTAGATCCATCTGGTCAGGCCAGTGTTATGGTGGATAACGCAAACGCTGATGCGCCAAAATCGATAGTCACAAAAAATAGTGACATGGCTGGAAAAGATAAGCGCGATGATGTGCTGGTGAAAAAAGGGGATTCATTAGCCGCAATTGCTAAGAATCTGCAAACACCGAATGTTGATCTTAATCAGCTAGTAATCGCACTCTATCAAGAAAATAAACAAGCTTTTGATGGTGGAAATATTAATCGTCTAAAAGCTGGTGCCGTCCTTAAAGTACCCAATCAAGCGTTATTGGCAAGTATTAACGCCCAAGATGCACAAAAAGAAATCCAGATGCATGCCGCTGAATGGCTCGCCTATAAGAATAAATTGGCGGGATTGGTGGCAGATGGTGACGCTTTTAATCAGGCTGATCATCAAGTGAGTTCAGGCAAGGTCACTGAAAAAGCCGATGAAAAGCCGGCAGCAACAGAAACTGAAACTGAAACGCGTGATGTTGTTAAGCTTTCTAAATCTGAAGACGGACAGACTGCCAGTGCCGATGTGCTCAAAGATGATTTAGCAGCCAAGCAAAATGCAATGGCCGAAGATGATGAAAAAGCGGGCGCGCTTGAAGCGCAAATTGCTGACATGAAGCAATTGTTGGCGATTAAGAATAAGTCTTTAGCGGATACACAAAATAATGCCACCAAAACACCAGAAGTGGTCACGCTTTTAGATACGATCAATCCTAGTGTTTTAAAGGCATTAGCTGGTGTTTCAGTATTGTTATTGCTGATTATTGGGTTACGTCGTCGTTTTGCCAGTGCCAAGCCGCTGCCAGTGAAAGACGCTGCGGATAGTCATCATGCGCCAGCTGAATCATCTCCTAAAGTGCATGCTATGCCGTCCTCTCTGGCTGATGAGGATGATGTGCCGCAGCTCAAGACATTTGACTTATCTTCAATTAGTCTGGATTTTGAACCTGTCGTTACGCCATCCGAGCTGGGGACGGAGCCTAAGCCTATCCCTGATGCATTTAACGGTGATTTTTCAAATTTATTGAAAATGGAGCCTGCTGCGCCTTCCGTCAAAAAGGCTAAATCGCCTACTAAAAAAGCAGAGGCAAGTTCTGTGGAGTTTGCGGATGTTGAAACTAAGTTCGAATTGGCGATTGCTTATGTCGATATGCGAGATAAACGTGGCGCTAAAAAGCTGCTGAATCAGGTTTTGAAAGAGGGTAACCAAGATCAAAGAGTGCGCGCACAAGCCCTGATTGATCAACTTAAATAACTACACGCTAAGCCGGGTTTCCCGGCTTTTTTGTTTATGCATCCAACGACTAAAATTCTAGTTTTAATCTTTCTCGGCATCATGTTAAACAAGCTCGGTAGCGGTGCTTTGATGATTATGCTCTGCTTGATGGGCTTGTTAGCCAGCTATTGGCGTGCGAATGGCTGGGTGAAAATGCTATTGCGTATGCGATGGTTGTTTTTGTCCATGTTTTTAGTCTACGGATTAGCAACGCCAGGGGAGTACGTGCCTTGGATGCCGATAGACTTTGGCTTTACCTACGAAGGTCTAAACGCAGGAATTCTGCAGATTATGAGATTGACGCTTATGCTGGGCGGTATTGCTTTGTTAATGGCGACGACCACGCAAAACAAACTGATTACTGGATTTTATGTGTTATTAAAACCTCTCGACTTGCTGAAATTAAAGCCGGAGCGATTTGCTGCAAGGCTATGTTTAACCTTGCAGTATTTGGAAGATGGCGAGATGGCAAAACGAAAATCTAGCGGTGAGAGCTTTAGGGCTTTATTGCAAGCGCTTCATCTGGGCGATATGGCGGAGTTCGAAGCGCAAGTGATCACGCTAGAACTGCCGAATTTTACTGCTGTTGATGTGCTGGTGTTTGTGAGCATCTTAATTTGGGTGTTAATCAGATGAGAATTGCATTGGGTGTTGAATACGATGGCGCTTTATTTTGTGGCTGGCAAACACAATGCGAGCGTTGTGGTGTGCAGGACCATCTAGAAACTGCGTTGGCTGCAGTCGCTCAACAGGAAATCAAAACAGTGGCCGCTGGCCGCACCGATACTGGCGTGCACGCTTTATCTCAAGTGGTGCATTTTGATACAGAA
>JBDLQN010000100.1:0-3467 GCA_039800585.1 Pseudomonadota bacterium | reverse complement strand
AAAACTTCTGGCACCTTTTCACCTTTATATTCTTCAGGCCGCGTATAGTGCGGGCAATCTAGCAAGCCATTCACAAATGAATCTTCAGCCGCTGAATCTACATCCCCTAGCGCACCTGGCAACTGACGAATAATCGCATCCATCAATACCATCGCGGGCAACTCGCCGCCCGACAGCACATAATCCCCTACCGAGTATTCTGCATCTACCATGCGATCTAATAACCGCTGATCGACGCCTTCATAACGACTCGCCAGTAAAACCAAACCTTGTTCTTGCGATAGCGCCATCACATCATCATGGGTCAGTGGCTTGCCGCTTGGTGACAGGTGAACCACTTTAGGTTTTACTACCCCTGCCACTTGCTGCCTTACTTTGGCTGCTTCAATCGCTTGCGCCAAAGGCTCTGCCAACATCACCATGCCTGGGCCACCACCGTACGGTCTATCATCCACCGTTCTGTGATTATCTGTCGTGTAATCACGCGGATTCCACAGATTTAAATCACACAGCTTATTTTCTAAAGCTCTTGATGTAATGCCATGCTGGCTAATCGCATCAAACATTGGCGGGAATAAAGTCACCACATCAAACTGGATGGGCTTACTCAAGTTATTCATCCCACTCGGTTGGCCAATCTACCAACATCGTTTTTTGCGCTAAGTCGACTTCTAAAATTGTTTGGTCAACAAAGGGCAACAAACGCTCTTTACCATCTTTCGGGTCTTTAACGACGATCACGTCATTGGCACCCGTTTCAAACACATCAGCAATCACACCCAATGGCACATTTTGCTGATTGGTCACATTGAGACCAATTAAATCTGTCCAGTAATATTCACCCTCATCAGGCTCTGGAAAGGCTTCGCGCGGCACCGCCACATGTTTACTCTTTAAGGCAAACGCAGCATCTCGATCATCTACACCTTTAAGTTTCGCCACCAAAACATCGTTATGAATTTTGATTTGCTCAACTTTGTACTGCTGCCATGGCGAATTTTTAATGCCTGGCTGCGTTGAATTATCTTCACGCCCTATCCACCACTGCGGATAGTCATACAAACTATCGATGGACTCCGTACTCACTTGTACTTTGACCCATCCATAAATGCCATATGGGGCGACAATGCGCCCCATGACAATCATATTACTCACCGCTCACACCTAATCTTGCAATTGCAAGATTAAAGTATTACTCAGCAGCTGGCTCTTCAGCCGGCGCAGCTTCAGCAGCAGGTGCCTCTTCGGCAGCTGGCGCTTCTTCTACGGCAGGAGCCTCTTCAGCTGGCGCAGCTTCTGCGGCAGCAGCAGCCTCTGCAGCG
Source organism: Pseudomonadota bacterium (assembly GCA_039800585.1). Taxonomy (GTDB): domain Bacteria; phylum Pseudomonadota; class Gammaproteobacteria; order Burkholderiales; family Methylophilaceae; genus Methylopumilus_A. Next base: position 2,145 of record JBDLQN010000100.1, on the reverse strand, counting down.
GCGGCTTCAGCAGCAGCTTTTTCTTCAGCGGCTTTAGCGTCAGCAGCTTCTTTAGCAGCAGCAGCTAATTTTGCTTCAGCGTCAGCTTTTCTCTTAGCAACTTTAGCAGCATCTTTAGCTTGCTTAGCAGCAGCAAATTCTGGGCCTTTAGCGTGGTCTTTTACCAAGCGAGCAACGCAATCAGACAATTGCGCGCCATGGCTTTGCCAGTGGCTGATACGAGCAGCATCTAAACGCAAACCTTCTTGGCCTACTTTAGCTGATGGGTTGTAGAAGCCAACGCGCTCAATAAAGCGACCGTCGCGACGATTACGTGAATCAGCCACAACTACGCTGTAGAAAGGGTTCTTCTTCGCGCCACCACGGGCTAGTCGAATGATTACCATATGTTTGTTCTCTAATCGTTTTTACAGAAAGGGGCGGATTTTACGTTATTTTTGAATACTTTGGCAAGGCAAAAATGCGTTTATTTACAAAATTCTGTCTCGAAAGACTTATACCTGATAATGCGTCGGATCAGGTAGCCCAGCTTCCGCAAAGCCTTGTTTGCGAAAACGGCAGGAGTCACACACGCCGCAAGCCTTACCATTACTATCTGCTTGATAGCATGAAACCGTCATGCCGTAATCAAATCCCAACGCATGACCAGCCTGAATAATCTGCGCTTTGGTCATATCAATGAGCGGTGCATGAATGGTGATGGTTTTTCCCTCAATCGCACTCTTAGTGGCTAAATTCGCCATGCGCTGAAAAGCTTCTACATACTCTTGGCGACAATCTGGATATCCAGAGTAGTCCAAGGCATTGACCCCAATAAAAATATCTTGTGCCGCCAGCGTTTCTGCCCAAGCTAAAGCCAAAGACAGCATAATCGTGTTGCGCGCAGGCACATAAGTCACCGGGATGCCATCCGTGGGTGCTTGTGGCACAGCAATACTGTTATCCGTCAGCGCAGATCCGCCAAACATGGATAAATCCAAATTCACGGTGCGATGCATCGCCGCATTTAAAGCTTTTGATACACGGTCCGCAGCTTGCAATTCAGCCACATGACGCTGATGATAATCCAAGCTCAAGCAATAGCACTCATAGCCTTGAGCCTTGGCAATGGCCAAAACGGTCGCTGAATCTAACCCACCAGAAAGTAAAACAACGGCTTTTTTCATCTTTAAATTTTATACGCCAGGCTTTTCGCCCCAAAGAATTTTATGTAATTGAAGCTGCATACGGACTGGCAAATGGTCTTCTAGTACCCATTTTGCCAAATCAGCTGGCGGCAAAGTTTTATAAACGGGTGAAAACAATACCGGGCTTTTTTTAAGCACTTGATATTTCTCAAGTATCTCTCTTGCCCAATCGTAATCATCCCTGTCTGCCAAGACGAATTTCACTTCATCTTTGGCTTTTAAATACGGAATATTCGCCCAAAGATTTTTGCTTTCCTCGCCAGAGCCTGGTGTTTTGATATCCATAATCACCGAAACACGCGCATCCACTTGGCTAATGTCCATTGCGCCACTTGTTTCAAGGGAAACACTATAACCTGCATCACACAGCGCTTTTAGCAAGTCTGGACAGGATTTTTGTGCAAGTGGCTCACCCCCGGTGACGCAAACGTATTGCGCTTGATACTGTGCAACCTCCCGCAGAATTTCTTCTAAGGTTTGTGTGCTTCCACCATGAAAAGCATATTCCGTATCGCAATAACCGCAGCGCAAAGGACAGCCCGTTAAACGCACAAATACGGTAGGCAAACCAACGCGTGAGGATTCCCCCTGAAGGGAATGGAAAATTTCGAAAATACGTAAGGAGGTCATGGAAAATTAATGAGGGGGAACGATCTCCCCGCCGCTTTATTTCTTAATCGATTCCAATATGGTCAAACGACGTTTGGCATTGGGGATCAATTCACTGGCAGGATGCTGGGCAATTAAATCTTTCAAAGTTTTTTTAGCGCCCTCAATATCTGAAAGTTGAATTTGGCAATTCGCGATATTAAATTTAGCATCTGGCACTTTCGGACTATCTGGGAATTGCGCAATCAACTTTTGTTGTGTTGCCATCGCGGCTTTGTAGTTCTTGAGTGAAAATTGGGCGTATCCGAGATTATATTGCGCATCGGGCAGTTGCTTGATGCTTGAGTAA
>JBDLQN010000099.1:0-3846 GCA_039800585.1 Pseudomonadota bacterium | reverse complement strand
CGCTGGCATTGTTGGCACCAACGCAGGTGAATTGTTGGCAGAAGCGGTATTAGCCATTGAAATGGGCGCAGACGCCCATGACTTAGGCCTCACCATTCACGCTCACCCAACGCTTTCAGAAACTGTCTGCTTCGCGGCAGAAATGAAAGAAGGCACAATTACCGATCTTTATATTAAGAAAAGATAATTAGCGCTGAATAAAAAAGGAGGCCTAGGCCTCCTTTTTTATAACCCCAACTCACTCAAATTCTTGTGATCATCTGGCCTTCTACCTTGTGGCCAGTGGAATAAAACGTTTTTGCATCAGGCCGTTTTCATCAAACTCCCAATTTTCATTGCCGTAAGAGCGCCACCATTGCCCTGCCTCGTCATGCCACTCATAAGCAAAGCGCACGGCAATACGGTTATCTTCAAATGCCCAAAGCTCTTTAATCAGGCGGTATTCATGTTCCTTAGCCCATTTACGCTTTAGAAACGCCACAATTTCATCACGCCCTTTTGGAAACTCATTGCGATTACGCCATTGGCTGTCAGGCGTGTAAGCCAACGCGACTTTTTCGGGGTCGCGATTATTCCAGCCATCTTCTGCCATCCGCACCTTTTGTGTGGCCGTTTCACGAGTAAATGGTGGAAAAGGTGGGCGGGGTGCATGTTGCATGATGATGTCCTTATTGCTGAGGAGATGCTTCCGCGGGCGCTTCTACCGCTGGATTAGCCCGCGCCTGCACTTCTTGCTCGGTGAGGATTTTAATTTTTTCTGAATTAAGCTCAGACAAGGCTTGTTGCGGGCTAGGCTGCGTGAATTGAAAGTAAGCAAAAATACCTATATTCAACAACACCAGCAAAACAATTATTGTGACTTTCATTGCGCTTCACCATCCATTAAAAACAAACCCTCTAACACCAAGCCGTCAGTCATTTTGGGCTCAAGCCCTAAACTTTGCAGCACGCTTGCCAAACGATCAGCATCGCCTCCTGCGATGACCAAAACAGGCTTTTGTTTGGCTAACTTTTCAAGCTGATTAAACTGAATCAACACGGCCCCAGCCATGGCGTTTAAAGCCCCGCTGTAGCTGGCGTCAGCCGTATTAGATGGAAAGGCTTGATACACGCCGTTTTCGCTGCTCACCAGCGCGGTTTGGTTGGCAAAAGCAGCGCACATCATCGCCAGTCCTGGCGCAATGTTGCCACCAACAAAAGTATCTTGATAGATTGCATCTATGGTCAGGGCTGTGCCAGCATTGACGATTAAGCAGGTATTTTGCCCAGTATGATTTTTCCAGCCTGCCAGCATGGCAGACCAGCGGTCTATGCCGAGTTTTTCTGGGGTTTGATAGCCATTTTTAAGGCCACAAGACTGCGCTGCAGACTTTAGCCATTTCGCAGAAATCGCAAAGGTTTTGAGTAAATCCGCGACGCTTGCTTCCACTTGAGGATGTGCAACACTTGCCACCAGTGCTCGATCACAGCCTTGCCAAGCAACTGGCGTTTGGGTCTGGCTTAATTCAGCATTCACAAAAAAGCCTTGCTCAAGCACTTTTCCAGTTGAATTAAAAATCGCCCATTTGCTGCGGGTATTGCCCACATCAATCGTCAATAAATTAGCCACTGTCATTAAGGAACACCCCGCAAACTAATCTCGCCCGCTGAAAAACGTTGTTCGCCTTGGGCGGTATTCACCAACAGCACACCATCGGAAGCAATACCAGAAACCTCGCCAATCACTTCTCGGCCATCAGGCATCAACATTTTGACGGACTGACCATGATAAGCATGGTAGCGACTCCACTCATCACGCAGGCCATCAAAACCAGTCTGCTCAAACTGGCTTAAAACATCCGCCATGTGCTTGAGCACTGTCCCCAGCAATACATTAGGATTAGCTGCCTCGGGGTGGACATTGCGCATATCGGTAAAAGGTTGATCTATCTTGCTGCCCACATGGTCAGGCAAGTGCACGTTAATGCCCACACCAATAACCGCGGCGCTTGGGCCATCCATATCGCCTTGCAATTCAATCAAAATCCCAGCCAGCTTTTGTTTACCGTTGGCAGTCTCAACCAGCACGTCATTCGGCCATTTTAATTTGGTGGCTGGCACACCCAAAGACTGAAAAGCGCGCATCAATGCCACGCCCACGGCCAGACTCAAGCCAGATAAGGCGCCAGCCCCCATTTGAAAGCGCCACAACAAGGAAAAGGTCAAGCTTGCCCCCAACCCCGCTTGCCAACTACGGCCACGGCGACCTTTACCCGCAGTTTGCAATTCAGCCACCACACAAGTGGCGTGAGCTGCCTGCGTACCGCCCATTAAGGCCGCTTGGCTTGCATTGGCTTTTTTCATTAAATAACTGTTGGTGGATTCCAAGGTGTCATGCAGCTCAAGCTTGAACCAAGTACGCTCTGGGCCGATGGCATTTAAAATCGCCTCTTGATTTAGCATCACAATAGGGTCTGGCAGTTTGTAGCCTCGGCCACGCACAGAGAAAATCTGCACACCCAAGGCTTCCGCCTCTTGAATAGCGCTCCATACCGTGGTGCGCGTCACCTTAAAATGTTTGGCAATCGCCTCACCAGAGTGAAAGCGACCATCCGCCAATAGGCGCAAAATCGGGAATGTCAGCGCATTATTCATATCAGGCAAAAGTGTAGCATAGGCCGAATGGGCTTCACGGTGTAAAATAGCGCCAATTCAATTAAGCCTTATTTATATGTCTTCAGAAAAACCAGCTATTGCCCCAGCCTCTAACTTTATTCGCGGCATTATCGAACGTGACTTAGCGCAAGGGCATTTAAACCAGCCAAATGGCGCAAGCCGTGTTTGGGGCGGTTCGCCTGGCAAAGCCAATCATCATGCGGCTGGCCTGGCAGATCCTGCCAAAATCCGCACCCGCTTCCCGCCCGAACCTAATGGCTATCTGCATATTGGTCATGCCAAGAGTATTTGCCTAAATTTCGGCTTAGCTCGCGATTTTGATGGCGTTTGCCATATGCGTTTTGATGACACCAATCCTGAAAAAGAAGAACAAGAATACGTCGATAGCATTATCGATATGGTGAAGTGGTTAGGCTTTAGCTGGGATGCTTTTGGTCAATCGCACCTGTATTACGCCAGCAATTACTTTGACTGGATGTATGAAGCCGCTGAAGCCTTAATCAATGCGGGCTTAGCTTATGTCGATGAGCAATCTGCGGAAGAAATGCGCGTGAACCGTGGCACGCTGACCGAACCAGGCAAAAACTCGCCTTGGCGCGACCGTTCAGCAGAAGAAAATATCAGTCGTTTTCGTGAAATGCGTGACGGCAAACATGCCGATGGCAGCATGATTTTGCGTGCCAAAGTGGATATGGCGTCGCCTAACATCAATTTGCGCGACCCTGCCATTTACCGCATTAAACATGCTCACCATCACAACACGGGCGACAAATGGTGCATCTACCCGATGTACACCTTTGCGCACCCTTTAGAAGATGCTTTTGAGGGCATTACGCATTCGATTTGCACCCTTGAGTTTGAAGACCAACGTCCTTTCTATGATTGGCTACTCACCCGCCTTGCCGAGCTAGGCCTATTGGCAGAGCCCTTACCCAAACAATATGAATTTGCGCGTTTGAATTTGACCTACGTCGTGCTTTCAAAACGTAAACTCATTGAATTGGTTGAAAACAAGCATGTTTTCGGCTGGGACGACCCACGTCTGCCAACCTTGGCTGGCGCACGTCGCAGAGGCTATACCCCAGAAGGTTTCCGTTTATTTGCTGACCGTATTGGCGTTTCTAAGTCTGATTCATGGATTGATTACAGCATTCTTGAAGACTGCATGCGCGAAACGCTGAATCAATCAGC
>JBDLQN010000098.1:0-6829 GCA_039800585.1 Pseudomonadota bacterium | reverse complement strand
CTTGGGCATGGCATCAATATGGTGACGGGCGATTATTCGCGCGGCGCTGCGGGCTTCTGGGTAGAGAATGGCGTAATTGTGCATCCCGTAGAAGAAATTACGATAGCAGGCAATTTACAGACGATGTTGAAGCAGATTGTTGCCGTTGGCAATGATGTGCTGGTGCAAGGCTCTAAGCAAGTTGGTTCAATACTGATTGAAAATATGACAGTCGCGGGCGATTAAGTGCTTATCAAGTAAGCGCAAATTGAGAAATAAAAGTACGAGGAAATAAAAAAGCCACATCAATTGATGTGGCTTTTTTTAGATATTAGCAATTACTTTTGCTGTGTTGCCGCAGGATCTTCACCCTCAAAATCATTGACTGATTTTGTGGTTACGCCATCGGCCACTTGGTTTTCGCGGCGTTGTAGATACGCATCACGCATAAACGTATATGGATCAAGCGCCGCTTCATCAAGTAAATCACTACCAGGCAAGTAGCTTGCGCGAGTGCTGATGAATAATGAGCCGTACAGGGTGTTACGAACAGGCACATTGTCTACATAAGCGATAGGGTCTAGATAAGAGCTGTCAACAAATAAGCCGCCAGCATCTCTGATTGTACTTGGGCCAAATACTGGAAGCATCAAGTATGGGCCATTGCCTACACCCCAATAACCAAGGGTTTGACCAAAGTCTTCTTTGTATTGTGGCAGGCCAGTTTTTGAAGCAACATCAATAAAGCCTGCAATCCCCACCGTGCTGTTCACAACGAAACGAGTTGCACTTTCAGCCGCTTTATTGAACTTAAACTGAAGCACTTGATTGATGGTTGTCATGAAGGTTCTAAGATTGCCAAAGAAGTTGTTGATGCCAGTTTGCACAGGGGTTGGAGCAACTGCTTTATAGGCGCCAGCAACAGGCTTAAATACCGCTTTATCAGCAACGTCATTGAATTTGTAGATACCGCGATTTAAGCCCTCTAGCGGGTCTTTGTTTGAAGTGCTTGCGCAGCCAGTCATTAAGGTGATGGCAAGGATGGCAATCAAGCTGAAAAATTTGCTTCTCATAAGTATTCTTTTCCCGTGTGAGATTTGTTCTCAAATCTACAATTAGTCACTAGATAAAACTTTAACTTAGATAGGGCGCAAAGTCTAGTTTTTATGCCAAAAATGTCAGATTTAAGAGGCGGCTTTGTAAAGGCTTAGTGCTTTTTCTCGCTGTATGGCGTGATTGACGATGGGTTCGGGGTAACTTTCACCAATTTTTAAGGCCAGCATTGTTTGGCGCATGGCTGGAATCAGCCAAGGCGCGTGAATTTCTTTGTCACTGCAGGCAGCCAATTCGGGGACGTATTTTCGAATAAATTTGCCTGCAGGATCAAATTTTTCGGATTGTGTAATCGGGTTGAAAATTCTAAACCAGGGTTGGGCATCACAGCCTGTAGAGGCCGCCCATTGCCAACCACCGTTATTCGCACTGAAGTCAAAATCAATGAGCTTGTCAGCAAAGTAACGCTCGCCCCAGCGCCAGTCGATGAGCAAATCTTTGACTAGAAAGCTAGCAACAACCATACGTAGGCGATTATGCATATAACCAGTTTGATTGAGTTGTCGCATAGCGGCATCTACAAGTGGGTAGCCCGTTTTTCCTTGGCACCAAGCCTCGAACAATGCAAGCTCGTTTGAAAAGTTAAGCGCATTAAATTCCGCTTTATAGGCTTGGCCACTGGCTATTTTGGGGTGATGATGCAAGATTTGAAAGTAAAAATCTCGCCAAATAAGCTCGTTAAGCCAGGTTTCTGGGCCTATGCCAGCCATTTGCCATGCGGTTCTGGCGAGGTGGCGTATCGAGATGGTGCCAAAACGTAAATGCACGGAAAGATATGATGGGCCTTTGACGGCGGGGTAATTACGTGCGTCGTTATATTGATTAATGCGAGACGTAAAATCCTCAAAAAGCGCTTTGGCGCCTTGCATGCCAGTTGGCAGCTTCATCTCGCTCAGATTGGTTCGCTGAAAACCCAAGTCCTCCAGATCAAGCATGGACTTGGCTTGGTGTGGTGCAAGACGGTTGAAATAGCGGTCGGACGGATATGGCTTGAGATAAAAGTCGTTGAGCTTTTTAAGGTGTGCGTTTTTGTATGGGGTAAATACACCGTAGGCTTTACCTTGTTGGGTTAAAACTTCATCTTTTTCGAAAATGACTTGATCTTTAAACTGATGAAATTCGATGCTAGCTTGGGCTAATTGCTGTGCGACATTGGCATCACGTTCAATCGCGCTGGGTTCATAGTCTCGGTTGCTGAGAACAGCGTTAACGCCCAAGGTTTTAGCTTGCTGAGGAATGACCTCACATGCCTTTCCGTGAGCCACAATCAAGTCGCCACCATGCGATTGCAAAGCAGCTTTAAGTTCTTTTACGCTTTCCCAGATAAACTCAACGCGGCGGTCGGCCTTATTTTTCAGCTGATCTAGAATCTCTGTATCAAATACAAAAATACAAAATACTTGATTGGAGTTTTTAAGCGCGTGATAAAGCGCCGCGTGGTCGTAATCACGTAAATCGCGCCTAAACCACACTAATGATTTTGCATATTTTTGCATGGTGGAAATTTGGATTTACTCGCGATGATAGGGATGATTGTTAATGACTGACCAAGCGCGATAAAGTTGCTCACTAAGCACAACCCTGACCATGCCGTGTGGCAGAGTGAGTTTGGATAAGCTCCACAGCCAGTCAGCATTCTTTTTTAGATCAGGGTGTAGGCCATCTGCTCCACCAATTAAGAGACAAATGTCACGACCATTGCCTAACCATTGTTTCATGTGGTCGGCGAGTTGCAAGGTGGTCACTTCGGCGCCACGCTCATCCAAAGCCACAATGTAGTCTTTGCCACAAGCTTCTAGAATGCGCTTGGCTTCTGCTTCTTGGACAACACTGGAATTTTTACCTGCTGCACGCTTATCGGGTTTGATTTCGATAAGTTCCACACTGGCTTCGCGCGGCATGCGTTTGATGTACTCAGCACAGGCTTGTTCAACCCAGCTGGGCATTTTGTGGCCAACGCTGATGATTTTAATCTTCATGTAAGCGCTGGGGTTGAAGTTTAGGTGTTGCTAGCCTTGACGCTGCGCGTATCTTCTGCGGCGCCCCAAAGTTGCTCAAGGTTATAGTAAGCGCGCGTGGTTGGTAGCATGATGTGGACGATGATATCCCCTAAATCCACCAATACCCATTCACCTTCGCGCTCGCCTTCGGTGCCGCGTGATTGCACGCCAAGCTCTTTGAGTTTTTCCAGCACATTGTTGGCGATGGCTTTGGTTTGGCGGGATGAGCTAGCGCTGGCTACGATCATGTAGCTGGCAAGCGAGGTCATTTCTCTTACATCCATGACGGATATATGCAGGTGGCTTAAGCCGCTTGCACAGGGATGTCGCGGCGTTGATCCACAATGCGATTTTCGCTGTCAACGTAAACTAGTTGCGGTTTGAACTTTTCAAGCTCTAATTCGTTGTAAATGGCGTAGCTTGCAATAATCAATAAATTGCCCGGGTCTGCTTTGCGCGCGGCTGCGCCATTAACAGAAATAATGCCAGAACCACGTTGGGCGCGGATTGCATAGGTTGTAAAACGCTCACCATTGCTAATATTGTAGATATCAATTTGTTGATATTCATGGATATCAGCGGCATCCAGCAAGTCCTCATCAATCGCGCAGGAACCCTCATAGTCCAACTCCGAATGCGTGCAACGCACTCGATGTAACTTGGATTTGAGCATGGTTCTTTGCATAGATTTCCTGAGAAATTAACCTAAAGGGAGACACATTATAGTCGAACCCGCGGGCTTCGCAAAATCAGAGTAGGACGGGTTGTCAGTACTTAATTGGGGACGAATTCGATATTATCAATCAGGCGCGTTGAGCCTTGGCGTGCCGCCCCCAGTACCAGCAATCGACGGTCAGCTTTAGTGGCTGGTAGCAAGGTGCTCGCAGATCGAACGGAAATGTAATCCACAATCCAGCCCAGCTGCGTCAAAAACTGACTGGTTTGCGCTTCAATCGCTGAAAAGTCTTGGTTGCCAGCTTGGATAGCTTCCACAACCAAACTCAAAGCCTTGTGTAATCTAGGCGCTTCAAGACGTTGCGCTGGGCTAAGGTAGCCATTCCTTGAGCTCATGGCGAGCCCATCATCTTCACGCTTGGTTTCGCCAGCAATAATTTGGATGGGCAGATTAAACTGCTTCACCATGTCGCGAATAATAAACAGCTGCTGAAAGTCTTTTTTGCCGAAAATGGCGATTTTTTTGGCGGCACCATTAAAAAAGACCAAGTTAAACAACTTTAAAACCACCGTGGCGACACCGTTAAAATGGCCTGGCCTAGAGGCCCCACAAAGCTCGTTAGCGATGCTTGGTAGTGCAATCGTAATGGTCTGGTTAGTCGCATGATTGGTCGAATCGAAATCAGGATAGATTTCGTGCACGTCAGGCGTGAACACAATATCCGCACCAGCTGCTTTTAGCTTTGCTAAATCCGCTTCTAAAGTGCGTGGATATTTGGCTAAGTCTTCATTGGCACCAAATTGAAGTGGATTCACAAAAATACTCACGACGACGCAAGCATTTTGGGCTTTGGCGATTTCAACCAGTTGAATATGCCCAGCATGTAAATTGCCCATGGTTGGCACAAAGGCAATGGCATCTTGCTTGGCTAGCGCAGCGCTTAACTCGGCAGATTTTTGAATCACTTGCATTAGTAACTATGCTCAGCGGACGGAAAAGTTTTATTTTTTACAGCGCTTACGTAAGCTTTGATCGCTGCTTCAATACTGCCACTTTCCGCTAAAAAGTTTTTTGCAAAGCGCGGTGATTTGAATGTTTCAGGCTTTTTGGATGCAGGGCCTGTATAAATTCCTAACAAATCATGTAGCACCAATACTTGAGCTCTACAATCAATCCCCGCGCCTATGCCTATTGTCGGCGTTTTAACTGTTTCTGTGATGCTTTTAGCAAGTGCTGCTGGCACCATTTCTAGCAAGATAAAGCTGACCCCTGCTTCGCTCATAGCGATGGCATCTTGCAAAATTTTATCTGCGGCTTCTTCCGTTTTGCCTTGGATGCGATAGCCGCCTAGCTGCATCACTGATTGCGGGGTGAATCCTAAATGTGCGCAGACAGGAACGCCATGCTTAATCAGATAGCGTGCAGTTTCTACCATATTGCCGCCGCCCTCGATTTTTACAATGTCAGCGCCTGCCGCCATTAATTTTTTGGCGTTTTGCAGGGCGGCTTGAGTATCTTGTTCGTAACTACCGAAAGGCATATCTGCCATGATGGCGCAATTTAGTGCGCCAGCTCTGACGGACTGCGTGTGATAAATCATGTCTTGCATGCTGACGCTCAAGGTATTCTCGTCGCCTTTGAGCACCATGCCGAGTGAGTCACCTACTAAAAGCATATCAACGCCAGCTTGTTCGCTCAATTTGGCAAAAGTGGCGTCATAGCAAGTGAGTAAGGCAATTTTTTGATTGCGCTCAACAAGTGTTTGCAGTGAATGGAGTGACATGGCTGGGTGATTTTTAAGAAAATTAATCCCAGTCAGGATTAAAGAATTCGCGCCGACTTTGCACTTGCATAATGCGATCAATTAGCAAATCAACGGCTTCTTCGCTTTTCAGGACATTGATTTTTTCATTATTCACAATGAGCAAAGGCGAGCTGTCGTAGGCATGAAAAAACTCACTATAAGCATCAGAAAGTCGCGTTAAGTATTCGCGAGGAATATCTTGTTCATAGCTAATATTGCGTTGTTCCACACGCTCAAGTAGGGTTTCCACAGGCGTTTGCAAGTAAATCACTAAATCGGGCTTGGTCGCCTTTACTTGCATTTGTTGATAAATCTGACCATACAGCTCAAATTCATCATCTTTTAAATTCATCCGTGCAAATAAGGGATCTTTTTCCAAGAAAAAATCAGCGATGATGGCATCACCAAAAATGTCGCGTTGATGAATATCGCGAATTTGGTTGGAACGTTGAAACAAAAAGAATAACTGCGTGGGCAAAGCGTAACGTTCTGGATCTTCGTAAAAGCGCGATAAAAATGGATTGGATTCGGCTTTTTCGAGCAATAAATTGACTGGGAAGCGCTCTGCTAGCTTTCGGGCGAGCGTGGTCTTGCCGCTGCCGATTGGGCCTTCAATCACAATATAGGGAAACTTTTCTGTGATATTGGATTTAGTGCTCATGCCTTTTAAGTTTCTTTAAATTTTTATAACGCCTTGATTATCGCACTTTGCAGCTAATTCGTCAGCGTGACCATGCTTTGCTATGGTCAGTTTGGGTGCAATTTCTGCAAGCGGAATCATGACAAAACCACGTTCATGCATACGCGCATGCGGTAGGGTCAGCTCCGCGCTATCCATGACAATGTCATCATACAGTAGCAAATCTAAATCAAGCACTCTAGGCGCGTTAGGAAAGGGTCTTTCGCGGCCAAAGGTGTTTTCTATGCTGAGTAAGCTGCGCAGTAACTGAATTGGCGCTAAGTCGGTTTTGATTTCAACAACCGCATTGATGAAATCATCTTGATTATCGTAGCCGACTGGCGCTGTTTTATAGAGCGAGGATGCCTTAAGAAACTGAATTTCTTTGTGGTTTTTAATTGCTTCAAGGGCCTGTTGGACTTGATGTTTTGGGTTTTGTAAATTGCTCCCAAGCGCAATAAAAGCAGTGTGCTGGAACCTACTCATGGCTTGCTGTTTGGGTGAAATGTTTTTTTCTTTTGCGTCGGCGTCTAGGCTTTTGTTCTTGTTGGGGCAGGCTTTGAACCATCTCTAAGCGT
>JBDLQN010000097.1:0-3643 GCA_039800585.1 Pseudomonadota bacterium | reverse complement strand
CGAAGTGCCTTGATTTCTTTGATGCGTACGTCATCAGTCGCAAATTTTTGAGTAGGGCTCATGGATGTATGAATATCAATTAATGATTAGTGCGCTATTTTAAAGCAAATTTGCCTATAAATTTAGTGAAGCGCTTTTATTAGGCAATCTAACATGGCTTGATCGCCTGAAGTTTCCGCCACACAAGCGTTTATTCCATAGCTTTTTGCTTGTTCGGCGATGCGAGCATGGTTAACGCATAACTTAATCTCGCGCAGCCATTTTGCGCCGTTTGCCATGTCGAGCAAGTAGCGCATTGCTTCTGAACTGGTAACGACCATGGCATCGAGTTGCTTTTGGTCGGCAAGCTGTTCAAGTGAGTTCAAGTTTTCCTGTGGATTAATGCGTTGATAGCTTTCAGCGAATTCAACAATCGCACCGCGTTGTTTAAGCGTCTCAGCCAATACTTCACGGCCACCAATGCCACGGAAAATTAGCACCCTTTGATTTTTTATATGCTGCATTTCTGGCAATGCGAGCAAAGCTTCGCTATCAAATCGGTCTTGAGGAGTTAACGTATTTTGAATGCCAAATTCAGCTAAATCGGCAGCGGTTTTCGGGCCAATCGCAGCAAATTTTAGTTTACTTGGCAGTGTGCCAAGCTTCTCAACCATTCTGGGCAGGCTATTTTGAACAGCATTGCTACTAATAAAAATGGCCCAATCAAACTGGTGAAGTTGCGCAGTTTTTTCATCAAACTGTTGATAATCAGCCAAAGGCACAATTTCCAGCAATGGAAATAAGTGGGCATTTCCGCCCGCTTCTTGAATCAGCGAGCTTAATCGATGGGCTTGCCCCAGTGGCCTGGTAATGACGATGTTGCGACCAGTGAGTGCGGCCTGATTCATGAGAATTTAGTGTTGCTCAAGTGCAGCAAGAATTTTTGCGGCACCCAAATCTACCAATTTTTGGGCTAATAATTGACCAAGTTTTTCGGCCTCAGCTGGACTGCCGCTTATTTGCTCTTTCACCATGGTTTTGCCATCTATGCTTGCTACAAAACCAGTCATGCTAAGCGTATTGTTTTGGATTTCCGCATAGGCACCAAGTGGCACTGTGCAGCTGCCAGCCAGGGCACGACTCATGCCACGTTCTGCTTCAACACAAGCGGCAGTTTCTGCATGATTAAGCGGCGCCAATACTGACAACATATCAGGGCGGTTTGCGTTAATTTCGATTCCCAGCGCACCTTGGCCTACGGCTGGAATGCTGTCGCTGGTTGCAATCATTTGACGTATGCGTGACTCAAGGCCCAAGCGAATTAAACCGGCTGCTGCCAAAATAATAGCTGCATATTGGCCTTCATCTAATTTGCGCAAACGGGTTTGCAAATTGCCACGCAAAGACTCAATTTTCAAATGTGGAAAACGTGCTTGCAATTGGCTTTGGCGGCGTAAGCTTGATGTGCCAACAATGCTGCCATTTGGTAAGTCTTCCAAACTTGCGAAGGTGTTTGAAACAAAAGCATCGCGCGCATCTTCACGTTCACCAACGGCTGCCATCATAAAGCCGTCAGGCAAATTCATGGGCACATCTTTCATAGAGTGCACGGCTAAATCTGCGCGGCCATCGGCGAGTGCTTGTTCAAGCTCTTTGACGAATAAACCTTTACCGCCAATACGGGCTAAGGGGGAGTCTAAAATTTGGTCTCCCGTGGTGGTCATCCCTAAAATTTCCACGGTAGTTTCTGGATACAGCCCTTGCAGACGGCTCTGGATATGCTTGGCTTGCCACATAGCAAGGGCACTTTCACGGGAAGCAATCACGATTTTTTTTGGCGGTGTATTCATTTCAGACGTTAAGCAAATATGTTTTAAATTGGGTTGATTTTAACATAGGAAGCCGGCGATAAGCTTTTGAGGTCAAACAGGCTGGTTTTGCTTTATACTTGAGCCTGTTAAAAATTTTTAAATAAATCTCAATATGTCCCAAATAACAGATAAAGAAAAAGCTTGGTCAGGTCGTTTTAACGAACCTGTTGCGGAGTTAGTAAAGCGTTATACCGCTTCGGTGACTTTTGATAAGCGTTTGGCTGAGTTTGATATTCAAGGCTCGTTAGCACACTCAAAAATGCTGGGCGCTCAGGGCATTATTAGCCAAGAAGATGTTGCTGCCATTGCCAAGGGCTTAAAAGAAATCTTGCAAGAGATTCAAAATGGCGAGTTCAATTGGAATTTGGATGACGAAGATGTGCATCTGAATATTGAGAAAAAATTGACCGCCAAAATCGGTGATGCAGGTAAGCGCCTACATACTGGCAGAAGTAGAAACGATCAGGTTGCAACAGATATCCGTTTGTGGATGCGTGCCACCATTGATGAGGTGGTTGCCAAGATACGTGAGATGCAAAAAGTGCTCTTGGATTTGGCCGAAGAGAATGTGGATACCATCATGCCAGGCTTTACGCATTTGCAAGTGGCGCAACCTGTAACTTTTGGACATCATTTGTTGGCTTATTTTGAAATGTTGCAACGTGATGCAACAAGATTTTTGGATGCCCGCAAACGTCTTAATCGGTTGCCTCTGGGTGCCGCTGCATTGGCCGGAACCAGCTATCCGATTGACCGTGAAATGGTCGCTAAAGAGCTAGGTTTCGATGGGGTTTGTGAAAACTCTTTAGATGCGGTTTCAGATCGTGATTTTGCGATTGAATTTACTTCAGCAGCAGCCTTATTGATGACGCATTTATCGCGTTTTTCAGAAGAGCTGATTTTGTGGTCTAGCCCGCGTTTTGCCTTTGTGGATATTGCCGATCGTTTCTGCACAGGCTCGTCCATTATGCCGCAGAAGAAAAACCCAGATGTGCCAGAATTGGTGCGCGGCAAAACAGGTCGTGTGAATGGCCATCTGATGGGTTTGTTAACCTTGATGAAAAGCCAGCCTCTAGCCTACAACAAAGACAATCAAGAAGACAAAGAACCGCTTTTTGATACGGCGGATACTTTATTGGCAACGCTCGAAATTTATGCTGACATGTTGCGCCCGCCAGTTATTAAAAATGGTGCAGTGGTCACTACAGGTTTAAAAGTCAATAAAGAGAATATGCGTCGTGCGGTGCTAGAAGGTTTTGCAACGGCCACAGATTTGGCAGATTATTTAGTTAAAAAAGGCATGCCATTCCGTGATGCACATGAAGTGGTTGCTTTGGCAGTGCGTCATGGGGTGGAAAAAGGCTGTGATTTAGCCGATTTGTCCTTGGCTGAATTACAAAAATTTAGTGCGCAGATTTCTGATGATGTTTACCAAGTGTTGACGCTTGAAGGTTCATTGGCAAGTCGCAACCACATTGGCGGTACGGCACCAGCGCAAGTCAAGCAAGCCATTGCTCGCGCTAGAAAATCTTTAGCTTAATTTACTCCAAAAACAACTGTAAAAGCTCGTTCAGAAATCTTTGTCCTAATAAGGTAGGTTTAATCAGGATACGGTTTTCTGGCGAGCGTTTTTGTTCTATCAAACCTTTTTCTTGCGCTTTCTTAAGCTTGTTGTTGATTAGCATAGGGCTTAAGCCTGTGCGTTGTTCAAACAAATCCAGCTCAAATCCATCAATGAGCCGCAAGGTGTTCATCATAAATTCAAAGCCCAGCTCGTCTTTTGGGATGCGCCA
>JBDLQN010000096.1:0-3650 GCA_039800585.1 Pseudomonadota bacterium | reverse complement strand
AAATTAGTGCAAGAAAATCACTGATAAAGCACTAATCCATGACCAAACGATTAACGCTACCAAAAGCGTCATAGGCAAATTATCAAATGTAAAAAATTCTTTCATCACTACCTCCACTGATTTAATTCGGGCGCTGTTCAATTTTCATTGGATCTAGCGCTTAGATACAGGCTGAAGTTTATTAGCATTCAGCAAAAGCTTCAACTTCAAATCCTGGCTATTTCGCTTTTTTTTGATTTGGCTCAATTTCGCTTGTTTTTACTTTAGCTTCATTGAATGGAATCATTGGGTCATCATCATCCATCAAGATGCGCTGAGCAGGGCCGTCAAAGTCATCATATTGGCCACTTTTAATTGCCCAAAAGATACCTGCCGCGGCTAGGCCGACAAAAATAACCGTCAAGCCCAACTGAAAAAATAAGCCACTCAAGTTCAAAGCAAAATCCTTAACATTCACCTAATAGTAGGCATCATACGCCACCTTAGACCGTCACTCCACCAACGCCGAGCTGGTGGACTTTCTGCTATCATTCACTTTTGCAGCGATTTAATATTTATGTCCAATACTCAGCGCAACGCTCCCAAACCTATCGATATCAAACTGCATCAAAAATCTCGTTTATTAGAAATCGTTTTTGATGACAATACCGAGTGCATGCTGTCATGCGAGTTTTTACGGGTTTACTCACCATCAGCCGAAGTGCGCGGCCACGGCACCGGTCAAGAAGTGTTACAAACAGGCAAAGAAGACGTCAATATCGTGGGTATAGAGCCAGTTGGCAACTACGCCGTAAAACTGATTTTTTCTGATGGTCACGACACTGGCCTGTATTCTTGGGATTATTTGCACAATCTGGCCAGCAATTACGAGTCACTTTGGTTAGAATACATAGCTAAACTAGAAATGGCTGGCATCAAAAGAGTGCCTACGCAACATTAAAAGAGATTCAAGCATGTCAGATAACAAACAGACGCATTTTGGGTTTCAAACAGTCAACGAAAACGACAAAGCGCGTAAAGTCGGCGAGGTATTTCACTCTGTCGCAAAAAAATATGACCTCATGAACGACGTCATGTCTGCTGGCTTACACCGCACTTGGAAACGTTTTGCCGTTTCTGTGAGCGGCGTCAAATCAGGAGATAAGGTGCTAGACGTAGCAGGTGGCAGCGGAGATTTATCGCGTCTATTTGCCAAAAAAGTAGGTGCAACTGGACAGGTGGTATTAACCGACATCAATGCCTCTATGCTCAGCGTCGGTCGTGATCGTTTAATCGATGATGGCGCCGCCGTGCCGGCCTTGCAATGCGATGCAGAGAAACTGCCCTTCCCCGATAACTATTTTGATTGCGTGATTGTGGCTTTTGGTCTGCGCAACATGACCCACAAAGATAAAGCCCTGGCGGAAATGCGCCGTGTACTTAAAAGTGGCGGGCGGCTTTTGGTCTTGGAATTCTCTCAGGTTTGGAAGCCACTTGCCCCCATCTATGACGCTTATTCATTCAAGCTATTGCCTATCATGGGGAAATTTTTTGCCCAGGATGCTGACAGCTACCAATATCTGGCTGAATCAATCCGCATGCACCCAGATCAAGAAACTCTCAAACAAATGATGCTGGAGGCAGGACTCGCCAAGGTGGATTACTACAACTTAGCCGCTGGCGTAGTTGCGCTTCACAAGGGCTGGAAAGCTTAATCCAGCATGTTTAAACCGATATTAACCCGCTTGCTTGATCATTTAATTGACCAGAATCAATGGGCCCGTATCGAACTGGTGCCTTTTGCGGGAAAAACCGTGTGTTTTAGCTTAATGCCCACCAGCGCCAGCCTGACCATCTTGGAAGACGGTGGCTTAGCAATGGCCGCCGACAGTTCAACAAGCGATGCCAAGATTTCACTGACGCCATCCATCGCGCTGAGATTACTTGCTGGCGATGCGGCAGCACAATCCCAAGTGAATATCGATGGCGACACAGAGCTTGCCACCACGCTTGCCAAAGTACTTCGCGGCATAAAATGGGACTATGAAGAAGATTTAAGTCGGGTTGTGGGCGATATTCCTGCTACAAAGATTGGCCAGTTTGGCAGGCACGCAATCAACACCGCCAAGGAACAAACCATCAACTTGGCAGAAATGCTGACAGAGTATTGGCAAGAAGAGCAACCCTTGATTGCTAAAAAAAGACACGTTGAAAAATTCATTCAAGAGGTTGATCAACTGCGCGATGATGTGGCGCGACTAGAAAAACGCCTCGCAAAATTGCACTAACGCTTAGAAGAACCCATGCGCTTATTTCGTTTACTCAAAATTTTTTACATTACATTTAAATTCGGCCTAGAAGAGTTTATCTTTGCGCATAGCCGCTTCAGTCTTATCCGCAAGGCCTTTCAAAAGGCATTGTTTTTTCGAAACACTCATCAAGCTCGCGGTGTTCGCCTCCGCTTAGCCTTAGAAGCGCTTGGTCCGATTTTTGTGAAATTCGGGCAAATCCTTTCAACACGCCGTGACTTAATTCCACTCGACATCGCGGATGAGCTCGCCAAGCTGCAAGACCAAGTACCGCCTTTTGATTACGCAATCGCCGAAAAAATTATCACCCAAACTTACGGCCAGCCCCTCAACCAAGTGTTCAGCCAGTTTGAGCAAACACCTGTGGCAAGCGCTTCTGTTGCGCAAGTGCACTTTGCGCACTTAATGGACGGCAAACCTGTGGCGGTAAAAATTCTCCGCCCTGGCATTGCCGATGTCATCCAAAAAGATATTAAATTGCTCGATAGCATGGCCTGGTTGCTGCAAAAGCTGCTCAGCGATGGCGACAGATTAAGACCTCGTGAAGTGGTTGCCGACTTTGCGCATCACCTGAACAACGAGCTTGATTTGATGTTGGAGGCCGCCAACTGCAGTTTGCTCGGTCGCAACTTCCCTAACAGCCCTTTATTGCAGGTGCCTGAAGTTTATTGGGATTGGTGCCGAGAGCAGGTCATGGTGATGGAGCGCATGAATGGCACGCCGATTAGCCAAATCGACAAACTGCGAGCCATGGGCATAGATGTTCCAAAACTGGCCCGCAACGGCGTAGAAATTTTCTTTACTCAGGTATTTCGTGATGGCTTTTTCCATGCCGACATGCACCCTGGCAATATCCAAGTGGCCAGCGATGGCCGTTATATTGCTTTGGATTTCGGCATTATGGGCACACTCACCGAAACCGATAAGCAATATCTAGCGCGTAATTTTCTCGCCTTTTTCAAACGCGACTACCGTGAAGTAGCGCTGGCACATATCGAATCTGGCTGGGTAGCCAGCGATGTTTCTGTCGAGCAGTTTGAAACCGCCATACGCGCAGTTTGTGAACCCATCTTCAATAAGCCGCTTAAAGACATTTCTTTTGGGCGTGTCCTAATTCGCTTATTCCACACTGCCCGCAAATTTGGCCTGATTATTCAGCCTCAACTCAGCATGCTCCAAAAAACCTTGCTGAATGTGGAGGGCTTGGGGCGTGAGTTAGACCCTAATCTCGACCTATGGCAAACCGCCCAACCTGTCTTAGAGCGCTGGATGTCTGAGCAAATGGGCTGGCGCAGTGTGCTTAAACGCATTAAAAATGAAGCCCCATTCTGGGCGGAGCTTTTGCCCACCTTGCCACGAAAA
>JBDLQN010000095.1:0-3686 GCA_039800585.1 Pseudomonadota bacterium | reverse complement strand
GACGTTGTCGAGTAACAAATCGCCGGTGAAACTTTCAATTTTTTCGTTAGCAAAATCTATCCAGAACTGCGCAGCGCCTTTGCCTTCACGCACGTCGACAGGGTAATCCAACCAACTGCGCCACGCAGCCAAATCGGTGCCTTCGATTTTAGTGTAAACAGTACCGTGCCATTGACCTAGCTGACTGATATCTTTGCCTAATATATTGCCTCGCACGTCAATTGGCTTGGAAGCTGCCGCAGAGGGCGTTGCGCGCAGGCTAAATTCATGGCGTCCGCGCAGGCTATCCCAAGCAGGATTTTCCAGCTGCAAATTAAATTGCTTGAGTGCCAGTTCAGGCGCATGACGGAACTCATCTTGCCAGACGATATCGGCATCAATAACGTTGACACTTGCCTGACGTAACAGCCAATTTGGGAATTCTGGCTGAGAAGGTCCGCTCATTGAAATGCCTGCTACATAAACCGTACCATCAACTTCGCGACGGATAGTGAGTTTGGGTTTGTAGATGGCGAGTGAAGCGAGTCGTGGCTCCAGCATGGGGATGCTGGTCCATGAAAGGCTAGCCTCTACTTGATCTAAGCTCAAGGCAACGCGATTGTCTTTATCGTAAATATCCATATTCAAAATGGATAGGTGTGGATCCAGTCCATCCCATTTGGCTTGAATTTCACCGATAGTGACTTTCTGGCCTAGCGTTTGAGAAATTTTCTCGGTGATGCGGTCTTTGTAATCGTCAAAGTGGGGTAGAAAGTAATACTGAATAGCGATAATCGCTGAAAGAAAAGTGACGACGAATAGCCCTAGCAAATCAAATGCGATGCGGTAAAACCAAAGAAAGGATCTTTTTATCATCGTTTTTTGTATGGGCTTAAACCAGTAAATAGCTCAAATTTATTATTACGACATTCTACTATAAGGAGGCGCGTCTATAACGCATTCTGTTTTAGAATAACGCCTTTGTTTAATTTCGGCTGACAGCAACATTGTGGCCGTCGATTTGTGAAAGCAAGCTTTGTTAAAGAAAGACAAGATTGATCCAACTTAAAAATCTCACCTTAAAACGCGGAGTAAAAATACTGGTAGAAGGCGCTTCCTTGCAGCTTCATCCAGGACACAAAGTGGGTTTAACGGGGGCAAACGGCGCAGGGAAATCCAGTGTTTTTGCCATGCTGCGAGGTGAGTTGCACCCAGAGCTTGGCGATTTGGAGATGCCGCCTAATTGGGTGGTCGGGCATGTTGCACAAGATACGCCTGCGCTGCCTGATGCGGCAGTTGAGTTCGTGTTAGATGGCGATGCTGAATTACGTGCGGTCGAAAAAGCATTGTCAGAAGCGGAATCTAGCCATGCTGGCGAAAAGATAGGCGAGTTGCATGCCAAGCTGGGCGAGATTGGCGGCTACTCCGCAAAAGCCAGAGCTGCGGCTTTATTGGATGGATTGGGGTTTAAGTCAGCTGATTTAACTCGACCAGTTTCTGATTTTTCTGGTGGTTGGCGTGTGCGGCTTAATCTAGCGCGGGCCTTAATGTGTCGCTCGGATTTGCTGTTGTTGGACGAGCCGACTAATCACTTGGATTTGGATGCGGTGATTTGGCTGGAAGCTTGGCTAAAAGACTATCGCGGCACTTTGTTGTTAATTTCGCATGACCGTGATTTCTTAGATGCTATCGTCAATCATGTGGCACATATTGAGCAGCAAAAGCTCACTTTGTATAAAGGCGGCTATTCTGATTTTGAGCGTCAGCGCGCTGAGCGTTTAGCTCAACAGCAATCTATGTTCGAGCGCCAACAGCGGCGCGTGGCCCATTTGCAAAGTTATATTGATCGTTTTAGAGCTAAGGCTACAAAAGCACGTCAGGCGCAAAGTCGTATTAAAGCGCTTGAGCGCATGGAAATGATTAGCGCGGCGCACATCGATACACCATTCGACTTTAGTTTTAGAGATATGCAGGGTGTGCCTGACCCGCTCTTGGTATTGGATGCTGCTAGCGTGGCTTATGATGAAAAGCCGATTTTAAGTCATATTGAAATTGCGATTCGTCCAGGTGAGCGTATCGGCCTGTTGGGCAGAAACGGCGCGGGTAAATCCACATTCATTAAGCTGTTGGCTGGCGAGTTGGCGATGAAATCTGGAAAGCGCGTGGAGGGTAAAGATCTGGCTATTGGCTACTTTGCGCAACATCAGCTTGAGCAGTTGCGTCCAGACGAATCGCCTTTGCAACATATGCTAAAACTCGACCCGCAAACACGCGAACAAGAACATCGCAACTTTTTAGGCGGCTTTGATTTTAGGGGTGATATGGCCACTTCACCTTGTGGCGCGTTTTCTGGGGGTGAAAAGTCGCGCTTAGCGTTAGCGTTATTGATTTGGACGCGACCGAATTTGCTGTTGTTGGACGAGCCGACCAACCATTTGGATTTAGAAATGCGCCATGCTTTAACCATGGCATTACAAGATTATCAAGGTGGCGTAGTGATTGTTTCGCATGATAGAGCCATGCTAAGAGCAACTTGCGACCAATTTATATTGGTGAGCGATGGTAAAGTGAGCCCATTTGAAGGCGATTTAGAAGACTATAAAGCTTGGTTAGATACGCAAAAAACTGCGGAAACATCGCTTCAAAATAGCGACTCAGTCACTTTATCCACGAATAAGGTTGATCGTGCACAGAGTAAAGCTGACAGACAAGCGCGCATTGCTGAGCGCAGGCCTTTGCTTAAAGAGCTTGAACAGGTTGAAAAAAACATGGGCGTTTGGCAGCAAGAAAAGACGGAGCTTGATAAGCAGCTAGCCGACCCAAATTTATACGCGCAGAACGATAAATCCTTATTGCAAACCTTACTGAAACAGCAGTCGGATGTTGCGCAAAAGTTAGAAGTCGCTGAGATGCGATGGTTGGAGCTTCAGGAGCAATTAGAAGCCTTGCCAGCAATACAATAACCTAGAAATTAAAGAGAAAAATATGACGGTTCAATATTCAAAAAATTTAAGTTTGCTGCATGCGCTTTGTTTGGCAGAGCTGAGAGATGAGCTGGAAACTCAGCCGAGCACCAATTTGGAAGATTATGACCCAGTAAAGGCAGCTAGTTATTTGGCTTGCTACATCACCTCGAAAGCCATTAAAGAGGCGGGGCGTATGCCAGCGGATGAGCGCTATGAAAATTTCGACATGCTCAGCGTTTATCAAGCTTTTGCTTTAATGACTTATGCTTACTTGGTATTGCCTATGGCCTCTGAGGAAATTGTTCCCGATTTAGAGCAAGATCAAATTGTGATTGCTAAAACACTGTTTTCAGAACTCGGCACTGAAGAATTGGCCGATATTGTTGAGTCTGGCATGCGCAAGTTTTCTTTGGTGGGCAATGCGGATGCTGAACACTGGGCTAATTTCCGCGAAGATATGAATAAGGCTGTGATTGCGTTTGTGGTGGCTGGCACCGATGATGCTGCGCCCTTTGAGAAAGAAGAGCTTATTCCAGTGCTAGGGGCTTTTTTAAGCGTGCTCTGTGAAGCGTTTGCTTAATTATTCTGCAAAGTCACCATCTACATAAAACCAGCGGGTAGCAATGCGCTTAAATCGGCTGATTTCTTGCATCTTTCCAGCTTTTCCGTTGATTTTGTAACGTGCGATAAATTCAACAATGGCTTGCTCGTCATTTGGTTCAAAGCGCTTCACCTCTAGCC
>JBDLQN010000094.1:0-3785 GCA_039800585.1 Pseudomonadota bacterium | reverse complement strand
ACGTTTGGCTTCTTTGCGTGAAAAACTAGAGCGTTTTGCGGATGCTGGCGTGGATATTGTCTATCTATGTCGCTTTGATAAAAAGTTTGCAGCCTTAAGCAGTGAAGACTTTATTCAAAAGATTTTAATCCAGTCAGTAAATGCAAAAACAGTGCTGGTGGGTGAGGATTTTCGCTTTGGTGCCGGTCGGCGAGGCGGCATTGAAGACATTGCCAATGCTGGGTTGCAGCTGATTGGTTTGCCGCAAGTGAATTTAGCAGAAGCGGGTATTCAGCAAAGGGTTTCTAGCACGCGTGTTCGTAACGCTCTAGCCGCTGGCCAATTGCAAGCGGCTAAAAATTTGTTAGGTCGTGCTTATAGCATTAGCGGTAAAGTGGTTCGCGGTGTCCAGTTAGGTAGAAAATTGGGGTTTCCAACCGCGAATGTGCATATGCGGCATGAACGACCTGCCTTAACTGGCGTGTATGCAGTAAAATTAGACGGTCTCGAAGGCGTTGCTAATTTGGGCGTTCGACCTACGATTTCTGGCGTACCCAAATTATTGCTCGAGGTTCATCTGTTTGATTTTAATGGTGATTTATATGGTCGCCATGTGCATGTCGAGTTTTTTCAAAAAATTCGCGATGAAATGAAATTTGATGGTTTGCCAGCATTAAGTGCGCAAATTGCTAAAGACGCCCAAGTGGCGCGTCAATTTTTTAAAGATTTTGGTAAGAACTAGAACGTAAAAAAACGAAAGTTTGTAATGGCTGAAGAATCAAAACAAGACTCAAAATATAAACTGAATTTGCCTGAAACTAGCTTCCCTATGCGAGGTGATTTGGCAAAGCGTGAGCCTGCATGGCTCAAGGCATGGCAAGATAAAAAGCTTTATCAGCGCATCCGCAAAGCCCGCGCTGGGGCTAAGAAATTCGTTTTGCATGATGGCCCACCGTACGCTAACGGTGATATTCATATCGGTCATGCCGTTAATAAGATTCTCAAAGACATCATTGTTAAATCCAAAACCATGAGCGGTTTTGACGCACCTTATGTACCAGGTTGGGATTGCCATGGTTTGCCGATTGAATTGGTGGTTGAAAAAAATCACGGCAAAGATATTCCGCCCGCCAAATTCCGTGAGCTATGCCGTGCTTATGCCGCAGAGCAAGTTGAAAAACAGAAAAAAGATTTTGTACGTTTAGGTGTGTTGGGTGATTGGGAGAATCCTTACCTCACCATGGATTTCAAGACCGAAGCCGACATCATGCGGGCTTTGGGTGATATCTATAAAAA
Source organism: Pseudomonadota bacterium (assembly GCA_039800585.1). Classification (GTDB taxonomy): domain Bacteria; phylum Pseudomonadota; class Gammaproteobacteria; order Burkholderiales; family Methylophilaceae; genus Methylopumilus_A. The sequence goes on along the minus strand of JBDLQN010000094.1, from coordinate 2,510 downwards.
TGGTTATTTGTACCAAGGTAGCAAGCCTGTGCATTGGTGCGTGGATTGTGGCTCAGCTTTGGCGGAAGCCGAAGTTGAATACGAAGATGTGAATTCGCCAGCGATTGATGTTGGTTTTAAAGTGGCGGACAACGCTGCCTTGAGTAAGGTGTTTGGTAGTGAAATCACAGGCAGTGTTTACGCTGTGATTTGGACAACCACCCCTTGGACTTTGCCTGCTAACCAAGCGGTTAGCGTGCATCCTGAATTGAATTATGAGCTTATCCAGACCAGCAAAGGTTTGCTCATTCTTGCGCATGATTTGGCGCAGGCAACACTAGCAAGATACGGCGAAGAAAATACCAAAACTTTGGCAAGCTGTCAGGGTTCATCACTTAATGGTTTGTTGCTTCAACATCCATTCGATAACCGCCAAGTGCCAGTCATTTGTGGTGAGCATGTCACAACCGATGCAGGTACCGGCTTGGTGCATACCGCAGCAGCCCATGGCAACGATGACTGGTTAGTCATGCGTGCTAATTTCCCTCAAGAAAAACCACGTGTGTTGATTGGCGCGGATGGCAAATTCTTCACCAGTGATTTAGTTGAATTGGCTGCTATTCGTGGCTTAAGTCGCCAAGACGCGAACAAAGTTATTTTGGGTTTGATGCAAGAAAATGGCAGTTTAATCGCCAGCGCACGTTTGAATCATAGCTTTCCGCATTGCTGGCGCCATAAAACACCATTGATGCAATTAGCCACACACCAATGGTTTATTGGCATGAATGAGACGGACGCTACTGGAAAGAGCTTGCGTGAGCACGCTAATCAAGCGGTTGATCACACGGAATTTTTCCCAAGTTGGGGTCGTGCACGTCTAGAAGCAATGATTAAAAATCGCCCTGATTGGTGCGTTTCGCGCCAGCGCAACTGGGGTGTGCCTATGCCTTTCTTTGTGCATAAAGAAACAGGAGAGCCACATCCAGAAACACCTAAATTGCTCGAAACGGTTTGTCAGCAAGTTGAACAGCAAGGTATTGAAGCTTGGTTTAGTTTAGATGGTGCGAAATTCTTAGCTGAGCATGCACCTGCGAGTGCTGAGCAATACAAAAAAGTGACGGACACTTTGGATGTTTGGTTTGATTCAGGTTCAACGCATGCAGCCGTGCTTAAACGTCGTCCTGAATTACAACACCCGGCAGATTTGTATTTAGAGGGCTCAGACCAACATCGGGGTTGGTTCCAAAGCTCATTATTAACCGGCTGCGCAATTGATGGCCGTGCGCCTTATGAGGCATTACTTACTCACGGTTTTGTGGTGGATGGTGCCGGTCACAAAATGAGTAAATCCAAAGGCAATGTAGTTGCGCCGCAAAAGGTGATGGACACTTACGGTGCTGATATTCTTAGGTTATGGGTGGCTTCAACTGATTACTCAGGCGAGCTGACGATTTCGGATGAAATCTTAAAACGCGTGGCCGAAAGCTATCGCCGTATTCGTAATACTTTGCGTTTCTTGTTGGCGAATTTGGCTGACTTTGATGCAAGTAAAGATTTGTTGCCTGTGAATGAATGGCTAGAAATTGACCGTTACGCACTTAAGCGCACTCAAGATTTACAGCAAGCTGTTTTGGCTGATTTTGATAAATACGAATTCCATTTGGCCGTGCAGAAATTTGTTGGTTTTTGTTCAGAAGACTTGGGTGGTTTTTACCTCGATATTCTTAAAGACCGCCTATACACCTCAGGCGAAAATTCACATGCGCGCCGTGCCGCACAGAGTGCTTTGCATCACATCACCCACGCCATGATGCGATTGATGGCGCCTATCTTGAGTTTTACTGCTGATGAAATTTGGCTGACGCTTGGACTAGATAAAGACGCAACCGTTTTTGAAGAGCTGTGGTACGCATTACCAGCGCATGGTTTAAGCGATACACAAATCGCTGATTGGGAAACTATTATCGAAGTTCGTGCTTTAGCGAATAAAGCGATTGAAGAAAAGCGCGGTGCAGGTGAGGTGGGTTCTTCATTGCAGGCTGAAATCAGCATCGCTGTTGATGGGGCTGTTTATGAGTCACTTGCCCGCATGGAAGATGCGCTTCGTTTCATCTTTATTACTTCTCAAGCAAAAGCAGAGAAAGTATCAGGCTCAGGTTTGAGCTTTAAAGTTGCGGCAAGCAAGCATGCCAAATGTGACCGTTGTTGGCATTATCGTGAAGACGTTGGCGCTGATGCTGAACACCCTCATATCTGTGGCCGCTGTGTAAGCAATTTGTTTGGTGCTGGTGAGAAGCGCACTTATGCGTAAATGGCTGTTGTTAAGTCTGCTGGTGATTGTGCTGGATGTTTACACCAAACATCTAGTGCAGCAATTTTTTCAGTATGGCGAACATTTGCCGGTCACTTCATTTTTCGATCTTGTTCGTTTTCATAATGAAGGCGCAGCGTTCAGCTTTCTAGCCGCACAAGGCGGTTGGCAGCGTACTTTCTTTAGCGTGCTTGCCTTAGTTGCCTCGGTGGTGATGATG
>JBDLQN010000093.1:0-3832 GCA_039800585.1 Pseudomonadota bacterium | reverse complement strand
ACTCTATCAATACCAATCCGTTGGTATGAAATCATGCCAAATAGCACGATGACAGCGGAAAGCATCCAGGCAAAGACGTGGCGTTTAATCGATAACTCGGGCAGTTTCATGCATGCTTTCTGAAAAAATAGGCTTTCTTGCTAAGGGTTTTTTTGGGGATGGCTTTATGGACTATTTTTTTGCCGTATCAATATTCACTTCAGCTTGGTCTGTCAAAAAAGCTGCGCCATCTTTTGCGATGACCTCATTCGCTTTCAGTCCATCTAGAATTTCAATCTTGCCATCTTGTCTTAGACCAGTTTTAACGATTCTCTGTGTGGCTAGATTGTTGTGGATGACATAGACCACCTCACCAGCAGGCCTGAGCACCAGACTTTGTTCGGGGATAAGTACGGCATCCGCATGTAAACCTAAAATGATTTCACCCTTCACACTAGCGCCGGGTTGCCAACCAGCTTCATCGTTGACGTCTGCAATAACATCGATGGCGCGATTGGTTTCGCCTATCAAAGGCTTGAGTTCACGTACGGTGCTCATGACAATTTTTTCTGAGGTGGGAGTGCTTAGACGCACTTGAATACCTGGGCGAATTTTAGCTGCGATGCTTTCTGGTAAGGGAAGATGCGCGCGCAGTTTTTGCTTACTAATAATTTGTATTAAAGGATCACCCACCTTAACAAAATCACCGGTGGAAACGATTTGCTTTTGTACTACACCATCAAGAGGGGCAACCACCACTGTTTTGGATTTTGTGTGCTCAACAATCGCCAATCGGGCTTTCGCACCATCTAATTGTTGCTGGATCGCTAACTGTTGTGTGGTCGAATCCTCTAGTGCATTTTGTGAAATAAATTTCTTTTGGACCAATGCTTGATTGCGATCCACAATCCGATTCTGGTTGGTAGCTAAAGCTTCAATTCTGGCCACCTCGGCCATTGCCTCAGTGCGTTGTAAGCTATAGTCAGTTGCATCTAACCATACGATAGGCTCGCCCTTTTTAACTATCTGGCCAGGGTGCGCGTTAATTTTTGTGACACGTCCAGCTGCTTCTGCTCCGACAGTCGGGTCAATTAAACCTTCTAATGTGCCGATAGATTCTTCACGTACTTCTAATTTGGCTGTTTCTGAGGTGGCGACACTAATTAAAGTGGCTTGCGGCCCCTTTTTTGAGTCTTGACTAGCATCTTTGCTACCGCAGGCTGATAAAGCGATGATCGTAAGACTTGATAAGAGGACTGGAATCAGTAATTTTCTTGTTAAATAAGTGCGTTTAAAAGTCATTCGTGAAGCTCTTCGTGAAAGATTATTTAAGTATATCGGGAGTTGCCATAAAAGTGTTATGAATGCTTAATCAGCGACCAGTCAAAATGTGGGCCAGGATCAGTTTTTCTATTTGGCGCAATGTCGGAATGCCCGGTGATTGCTTCTATTGGGTAGGTGCTTTTTAACGCATTAATCAGAGAATTGAGCACCTCGTATTGAAGAGCTTCAAAACCCTCAAAATCAGACCCTTCAAGTTCGATGCCGATAGAAAAATCATTGCAGCGCTCACGCCCTTGCCAGTTTGACTGACCAGCATGCCAAGCGCGATCCAAACAAGAGGCAAATTGAACAAGTTGGCCATCTCGCCGAATAAAAAAATGGGATGAAACTTTTAGATGCGAAATTTCAGCATAATAAGGGTGCTCATTTGGGTTAAGTCGATTTGTAAAAAGCTCGATGACACCCTCCCCACCATATTGGTTTGGGGGTAGGCTGATGTTGTGGATAACAATTAATTTGATATCACCAGTGTCGGGACGAGGGTCCACATTCGGTGAGGCAATGAAGAGTGCTTCATTGCATATCCCAGCAGGATTGATGTGAAGATTTTGCATGCTTAATAATGGCTTATCCTATAAAATTCAGCTATCTATTTTTGAGGTGTTGAAATGATATTCGCCGAATTGTTCTTGATGTTAATCGTTATTCTAATTGCTGCTGAGGTGTTTACCAATGCGTTGGAGCATTTGGGTGAGAAATTAGGTATTTCGGAGGGGGTTACAGGCTCTTTATTTGCCGCAGTGGGTACGGCACTTCCAGAAACCTCGGTTCCGCTTTTAGCACTTTTAGCAGGTACCAGTGACGCACATTTGAATGAGGAAATCGGCGTAGGTGCCATTTTGGGTGCACCATTGATGTTGTCTACACTGTCCATCTCTCTTTTGGCTTTTGCAGTACTTAAAAATAGAAAATCAAGCGGCCACTTTCATCCAGAAAGAACCGGTCTAAAACGTGATTTAGATTTCTTTATTGCGGCTTTTGCATTCGCCACCGCAGCTTTGTTTGTCCCTCATGAGGTGAGAGTTGTTCGCTATGCCTTCGGTTTCGCAATGGTGCTCATTTACTTTGTTTACATCATGCTGACCTTACGCGCTTCTAAGGATTTAGTCGCCGGAGGTCATGCAACTGAAGCTGAGGAACCAATGTTTATGTGTCGTTTAGGTCTGCCAAACACGATGGTTGTGGTTGGCACTCAGTTGGCGTTGGGCTTGGGGTTGTTAATTCTTGGTGCCAAAGGTTTTATTGCTGGGATTCAAGATGCTTCGGAACTTCTTTCAATCTCACCGCTTTTACTCTCTCTACTAGTCATCCCAATTGCGACAGAGCTACCTGAGAAAGTGAACAGTATTTTATGGGTGCGCAAGGGTAAAGATACTTTGGCTTTTGGCAACATTACCGGGGCTTTAGTGTTTCAAGGTACTTTATTGCCAGCGATTGGTATTATGTTGACGCCTTGGGTGCCCCAAAAAGAAGTTTTCGCGGGCGTGGTTGTTACTCTGCTTGGCGTCATTTGGTTGCGGTGGATGATTGCTCGTGGACAGATTCGCGTATGGCACGTATGGATTAACGGCTTGCTATACATTGGCTATTTAATTTTGGTGCTTAATCACCATTCGTAGCAATCATCTTCTCACTTAAAGTGGCATGGCTACTCGACAAGAACTTTCAGACTTTCTAGCCCAGGTAGAGCGGCGGGCCTTTAGGCAGATTGCTTATGCCGTGCGTGATGATCAAGTAGCTTTGGATATCGTTCAAGATGCGATGATGAAGTTGGTTGAAAAATACTCCAGTCGCCCCCCAGAAGAGTTTCCAATGTTGTTTCAGCGTATTTTGCAGAACACTACCCGTGACTTCTGGCGTCGGCAAAAAATTAGAAATGTATGGACATCATTACTTTCCTCTTTCAGCGTAGCGGGTGAGGACGGCGATGAAACTGATCCTTTAGAGGTTATCACTTCGGATAGCTATAATGGCGAGCAGCCACAGGCCCAACTTGAACAACGTCAAACGATGGCACTCATTGAAGAGGCTTTGCAGAAGTTACCAGCACGTCAACGAGAAGCCTTCCTGATGCGTTATTGGGAAGATATGGATGTGGCCGAAACCGCTGCTGCCATGGGATGTTCTCAGGGTAGCGTGAAAACGCATTGTTCGAGAGCTGTCCATACATTGGCCAAATTGCTCGCCGAACATCAAATAACAAGTAGCGATTTAAGCAGGAAAGGAGGAAGTGATGAGCGCAAAAAATCAAGCTGATTGGGAAAACAAACAAGCAAAAGAGATTGTTAATTTGCTTGATAAAGATCTTGCGAATATTGATCCGCTTACAACCTCCAAATTGAAATATGCGCGAGAAAAGGCGCTATCTCAAATGCCTGCCAATGCCACTTTCAACCACTGGGGTATTTTGTATTTGTTGGGTACGCATACACACCAGCAAAAAATAAGATTAATGGTGATTGGACTATTGTTAATTCTGGGGGTGTTTTTGATGATTGATCAAAATGCT
>JBDLQN010000092.1:0-3840 GCA_039800585.1 Pseudomonadota bacterium | reverse complement strand
CAACATCATGCGTAAATGGCTGGTGAAGCGCGCGCCGTCAGCACCGTCAATCACACGGTGATCGTATGAAAGTGACATAGGCAAGACGAGGCGTGGCTCGAAACCGCCCGTTTCTTTGTTGTAAACAGGCTGAATGCTAGTACGTGAAACGCCTAAAATCGCCACTTCCGGGCAGTTGATAATCGGCGTAAACATCGTGCCGCCAATGCCGCCCAAGCTAGAAATGGTGAAGCAACCGCCTTGCATTTCTTCCACTTTAAGTTTGCGTTCGCGCGCTTTGGCAGAAAGCTCACCCAAATCGCGGGCGATATCTAGCACATCTTTTCTATCTACATCACGCACCACTGGCACAACTAAGCCATCTGGCGTGTCGCAGGCAAAGCCCACGTTGTAGTAATTTTTTAAGATTAAGCTATCGCCATCAGGTGACAACGAAGCATTGAAGTTGGGATATTCGCGCAAAGCGTTGACCACGGCTTTCATCAAGAAAGCGAGCAAGGTTAACTTGGCACCGCGTTTCTCGGCATCTACCAACATAGATTTGCGGAATTCTTCCAAGTCCGTAATGTCTGCTTCGTCAAACTGCGTAACATGTGGGGCTGTAACCCAGTTGCGATGCAAGTTAGCACCTGACAACTTCTTAATGCGTGAAAGCGGTTTGGTTTCAATCTCGCCAAATTGGCTGAAATCAATCACAGGCATAGGCAATGTGCTCAAACCTGAGCCACCCATGTTTTCTGAGCGTGGTTTAGCTAATTCGCCTTTGACATAAGCCTGAACGTCTTCTTGTGTAATGCGGTTTTTCGGGCCTGTGCCACGCACCAGTTTCAAGTTGACGCCGAGTTCACGCGCAAATTTACGCACAGAAGGGCTGGCGTGAGCGGCTTTGCCGTCATCTGCCACAGAGCTTGCGCCAATTGGATTGGGCGTGGCTTGTGGTTGAATCACCTTAGGCACTTCTGGGGCTGGACGTGTCGGCTCAGGAATCGCTACCGCTGCGGTTGCTTCAGCTTTGGCCTGTTCAACCTTGGCTGGTTCGGCTTTCGCTGGTTCAGCTGGTTTTTCTGCAGGTGCGCTATCTTCCGCCGCATCCAAAGTAAGAATTAAATTACCTTGAGCCGCTTTATCGCCCACCTTCATGCTGATGCTTTTGACGACCCCGCTAAAAGGCGCAGGAATGTCCATTGAAGCTTTATCAGATTCCAAGGTGATCAATGAGTCGTCTTTTGCAACGGTATCGCCTTCTTTCACGAGAATGTCGATGACATCCACGCTGTCGAAGTTGCCAATATCAGGCACAAGAACTTCTTTAATTGCCATGTTTATTTCCTTAATTGTTTAAGCTTGGTTAGGTAACTTAAGCTTAAACAGTGGTTGGGTTAGGGCGGCTAGCGTCGATTTTGTATTTCTTAATCGCTTCAGCTGCCTTGCTTGCAGGCAATTTGCCTTCGTCCGCCAATGCTTTAAGGGCGGCAAGCACAACATAATATCGATCAATCTCGAAGAAGCTGCGAAGTGCTTCACGGCTATCGCTTCGGCCATAACCATCGGTGCCAAGTGAAACGTAACGACCCGGCACAAAGTTGCGGATTTGGTCCGCGAATGACTTCATGTAGTCAGTCGATGCAATCACTGGACCTTCAGTTTTGCTCAAGCATTCTTCGACATAGCTTGGTTTTGCTTTTTTGTCTGGGTTTAGCATGTTCCAGCGCTCAGTATCTAAGCCTTCGCGGCGCAATTCTGTAAAGCTGGTCACGCTCCAGATATCCGCAGAAACGCCCCAATCTTTTTCTAGCATCTCTGCCGCCGCGATTACTTCACGTAAGATCACGCCACTGCCCATGAGCTGTACTTTAGGACCTTTAGCTTTTGATTTGCTAAACGCGTACATGCCTTTCAAGATGCCGGTTTCAGCGCCTTTTGGCATGTCTGGGTGCGTGTAGTTTTCGTTCATTAAGGTGATGTAGTAGTACACGTCCTCTTGGTTTTGCACCATGCGGCGCAAGCCTTCTTGCACGATGACTGCAAGCTCGTAACCAAATGTTGGGTCGTAAGATACGCAATTTGGAATGGTTGCTGACATCAAGTGGCTGTGGCCGTCTTCATGCTGCAAACCTTCGCCGTTTAGCGTGGTGCGGCCAGCGGTGGCGCCAAGCACGAAGCCACGGGCACGTGAGTCGCCTGCTGCCCAAGCTAAGTCGCCAATCCGTTGGAAACCAAACATTGAGTAGAAGATGTAGAACGGAATCATTTGCGTACCAGTGACGCTATACGCCGTCGCCGCAGCAATCCATGAGGAGAATGCACCCGCTTCGTTAATGCCCTCTTCTAGAATCTGACCATCTTTAGATTCTTTGTAGAACATCACTTGGTCATTGTCTTGTGGCTCGTACAATTGGCCAACAGAGGAGTAAATGCCCAATTGACGGAACATACCTTCCATGCCAAAAGTACGGGCTTCGTCAGGCACGATAGGTACGACATACTTGCCGATTTGCTTGTCGCGCACCAAGGTTGAAAGAATACGTACAAATGCCATGGTGGTTGAAATTTCACGGTCGCCAGTGGCTGTCAGCATATTTTCAAAAGCTGAAAGCTCAGGCACAGTTAACTCATTACCTTTACGGCGACGTGCTGGCACGTAGCCACCCATTTCAGCACGGCGTTCCGCCATGTATTTCATTTCTGGGGAGTCTGCTGGCGGTTTGTAGAAAGATAAGTTTTCTACTTGTTCGTCAGTGAGTGGCAAGTCAAAGCGGTCACGGAAAGCCTTTAATGAAGCAATGTCCATGCTCTTTTGTTGGTGCGTGGTGTTTTGCGCTTCACCTGCGTCACCCATGCCGTAACCTTTAACCGTTTTAGCCAAAATAACCGTTGGTTGACCTTTGTGTTGTGTGGCGGCCGCATAAGCTGCGTACACTTTGTGTGGGTCGTGACCACCGCGGTTCAAGCGCCAGATGTCTTGGTCAGACATCGCTGCGACCATTTCTTTTAGCTGAGGATACTTGCCGAAGAAGTGCTCGCGTGTGTACGCGCCACCTTTGGCTTTAAAGTTTTGGTATTCGCCGTCCACGCACTCTTCCATGCGTTTCTTAAGCAAGCCATCTTTGTCCATGGCAAGTAATGGGTCCCAGTATGAGCCCCAAATTACTTTAATCACGTTCCAGCCAGAACCACGGAAATCAGATTCAAGCTCTTGAATGATTTTGCTGTTGCCACGCACAGGGCCGTCAAGGCGCTGCAAGTTACAGTTGATGACAAAGATAAGGTTGTCTAATTTTTCGCGAGAAGCGAGCGAAATCGCGCCCAATGATTCAGGCTCGTCCATTTCACCGTCGCCGCAGAATACCCAAACCTTGCGGTCAGACGTGTCTGCAATACCGCGGTCGTGTAAGTATTTCAAAAAGCGTGCTTGATAAATGCCTTGCAATGGGCCTAGGCCCATCGAGACCGTTGGGAATTGCCAGAAATCGGGCATTAACCAAGGGTGTGGGTAGCTTGATAAGCCGTTGCCACCTGTTTCTTGGCGGAAGTTATCTAATTGTTCTTCGTTGATGCGGCCTTCCAAATAGGCGCGTGCGTACACGCCGGGTGATGAGTGGCCTTGGAAGAATACTAAGTCACCGCCGAATTTGTCATTGGCAGCACGGAAAAAGTGGTTAAAGCCAACGTCATATAAAGTCGCCGCAGACTGGAAGCTGGCAATATGGCCGCCTACGCCTGGTGATTTTTCGTTGGCGCGTAGCACCGTCATAATCGCGTTCCAGCGCACAAGTGCACGGATGCGGCGCTCCATATCTGGGTTGCCGGGATGACGTTGCTGTAAATGTGTTGGGATAG
>JBDLQN010000091.1:0-4172 GCA_039800585.1 Pseudomonadota bacterium | reverse complement strand
CTTTTGCGCGGCGTGGCTTGCGTGATAAGTTGAAACGCATATCTGCCAATGCTGGATCGTTTTTACGTTCAACACCAAATGCTGAGCTCGGTCCATCTAGCTGTTCGGTATCGTTTCGCTCTTCAATCCATTTTGCACGTAGAGCTGGCAACCCGTTGCGAATATCGATGCTAACGTTTGGGTCTGTGTAAGGACCTGATGTGTCGTATACCATGACAGGTGGGTTTTTTTCTGCACCAAAAGCAGAAGGGGTGTCGTCGCTTAAAGAAATCTCACGAAATGGCACTTGAATGTCTGGGCGTGAGCCTTGTACATAAACTTTGCGTGAGTTGGTAAAGGATTGGGTCGTGGCCGGATCAACTTGTGCCGTTTTTCCCACGAATTGCGTGATGTTTTTATCGGTGGCGTTCATATTTACTTCCCTATTGGTATTGCGTAAGGGAAGCGGTTGGATTCGCTTCCCTACGGCGGCATTATCCGCATCAGGTTCAAAGGGTGTGTCTCACTCCAAAACTTTGATATTTCGGAGACCCCTAGCATGGCGTAAAATTACGCGAAAACCCCCTCAAAAGCAAGTAAAAATTGCCCTTTTAAGCTTCAATAAGCGCAAGGTATTCAGCTATAATGCGGTCATTAGATGACATTTAATCGTAAGGCAGATATGAGTTTGGAACAGCAAGCAATGCAGCGTGAGCAATCTCGCTTTAATATGGTTGAACAGCAGATTCGTCCTTGGGATGTGCTGGACCCAAAGGTGCTCGAATTGTTCAAAAAGATTCCACGCGAGAATTTTGTACCCAAACAATATAAGGGCCTAGCTTTTGCTGACATAGAAGTGCCTTTGGATGAGGGTCAGCAAATGTTATCCCCAAAAATCGAAGGGCGTATTTTGCAAGCGCTAGCGATTAAACCTACGGATAAAGTGCTTGAGATTGGAACCGGTGCTGGTTATTTAACAGCCCTGTTGGCAACCCAAGCGAAACAAGTGGACTCTATCGATTTGCATGCAAAGTTAAGTGCGCAGGCCGCTAAAAATCTTGCGGCACATAAAATTAAAAATGTGAAATTGATCATTGGTGATGGCACACAAGGTTTGGCTGCCAAAGCGCCTTATGATGTGATCGTGTTTACAGGTGCCTTATCAACCCCACCGAATCAGCAGCTTGAAATGCAATTGGCAGTAGGTGGCCGTATGTTTGCTGTAGTGGGTGAAGCGCCTGCGATGGAAGCGATGTTGGTTGAACGTGTTGCCACCGACATATTCAAACGTGACGCTTTGTTCGAGACTTGTTTGCCGCTGCTAGTTAATGCCCCAAAACCAAAGAAATTCTCTTTCTAAGCTATTAATGATGCGTTTTCGCGCCCTTGTTTTTTTCTTAACTATTGCGATTGGTTTGCCATCGCAAGCTGCCGAAACGCAAAACCTCGTTCAAATTTATCAGCAGGCTCTTGCACATGACCCTATCTGGGCGTCAGCGCAAAGCGGTCGCCTAGCCACACAAGAAAAATTAGCGCAGGGCAATGCGCAGTTGTTGCCCACCGTGTCCTTCAATGCAGGCGTCTCTGAGGTTCAGGCAGATACTAAATTCCTCGGTAGTTCATCGGTGCTTCAAGGTGGAAAGCATAATTTTGAAACTTATAATTATGGGATTAATGTCACTCAGCCTGTCTATCGCAAGCAACTTCGTGCGCAATTAGAACAAGCAAAGAATCAAGTCGCCCAAGCGGATAAGCAGTTGGCGTTAGCGCAACAAAATTTGATGTTACGTATTTCGCGCGCTTATTTTGATGTGTTGTTGGCGCAGGACAAGATTGTTCTAATTGATGCGCAAAAGACTGCAATTAGTAAGCAACTTGAGCAAGCTAAGGCCAATTTTGAGGTTGGCACGTCTACGATTACCGACTTTAATGAAGCGCAAGCAAGATTTGATTTAATCAAGGCGCAAGAAATTGCCGCGAAGAATGAACTTGAAGTTAAAAAGCGCGCTATTCAATACATGATAGGGGGGGTACCGCAAACCCTAAATTCTGTTCGTGATGATCTAGTTCCCCAGCCACCAGAGCCTTTTGAGATGGAGAAATGGGTGGAGTTTGCGGGAAAAAATAATCTTAGTTTGGCGATACAACAGCAAGCTGTTGAAATTGCGAGTCAAGAAATAGAGCGTCAAAATGCTGGGCATATGCCTACACTGGACGCTGTTGGTGGTTATAGCAACAGCTATGCAAACGGCACAACAACAGGTTTAGGCAATGGCAGTGATATGACGGTTGCAACCATTGGTTTGCAATTGCAAATTCCTATTTACCAAGGCGGTTATGTCAGTTCGAAGGTGCGCGAAGCATCTGCCAGCCAGCAAAAAGCCTTGGATGATTTAGAGTCCGCGAAAAGACAAGCAGATTTAGATACACAATCCGCTTATCTCAATTTAGTGAGCAGCATTGCGCAAGTCAAAGCGTATGAGCAGGCCTTAAGGTCTAGTCAAAGTCAGTTGGATTCGACTAACTTGGGCTATGAAGTTGGTGTGCGTAATAGCGTTGACGTATTGAATGCGCAGCAGCAATTCTTCAGCGCTAAACGTGACTTGTTGCAGTCGCACTACACGTACCTGTTAAATGTCTTATCGCTTAAATTTGCAGTCGGTTTATTAAGTGAAGCAGATTTGGAAAGCGTCAATCAGCAACTTGTTAAGTAACTGTGCATAGAGGGCTTGGGTATGAAGTCATTGTTAATTGCAGATAAAGATAAAAGTCAGCTAGTGATTGTTGATGTGCAAACTAAGCTTGCTGGGGTGATGCCAGATGCAGCCTCATCAGTCATTAAGCACTGCGCTATTCTTTTGCAGGCATCAAGTTTGCTGGAGATCCCTCAGCTTTATACTGAGCAATACCCAAAAGGTTTGGGTAATACGGTTCCTGAATTAAGCGCTTATCTAACTCATAAAAAGGCGGTCGAGAAAACAACATTTTCTTGCTGTGCTGAGCCTAGATTTGGAAGTCGGTTATTTTCAGACCGCAATCATGTTGTGCTTGCTGGCATGGAGGCGCATATCTGTGTTCTCCAAACGGCCCTGGATTTGCAAGCGCAAGGTAAAACCGTATTTGTAGTTGAAGATGCTGTAGTGTCTCGCAATCCACAGAATAAAGCGAATGCCCTTAATCGGCTGCGCCAGGCAGGTGTGGTCATCACTAATACTGAGTCTGTGGTGTTTGAGTGGTTAGGTAAAGCAGAGGGTGATGCTTTTAAAAAGATTAGTCAGCTTGTGCGCTAAGTCTTGAGATAAGGACGTATTAGGTCAAGCATTCTTTGGGTGGCGCCAGCTGCTTTTTTACTAAATACCAATCCCGCTTTGCCCATATCTGTTTGTTTGGCGGTATCTGTCATTAATAAGTTGATCTTCTGTGCCAAATCTTTTTCGTTAACGCGTATGGCAGCACCCGCTCGAATTGCTTGTTCCGAAGCATCAGTAAAATTAAAAGTGTGTTCACCGATTAAAACAGGCTTGCCCATGGCGCATGCCTCAATTAAGTTTTGTCCGCCCAAAGGCATTAAGCTCCCGCCAATCAAGGCGGCGTCACAGGCCGCATAGTAAGTGAACATTTCTCCCATGCTGTCGCCCAAAATAACTTGGCAGTTTGGAATCTCACTTGCTACATTACCCATGGCGAATTCTGAACGGCGACAATAGGCTATTCTTTGAGCTTCTAATAACTTTGCGACTTCATCAAAACGTTGTGGATGGCGTGGCACGATAATCGTAAGAAGATTGGGAACATTGGCAGCGGCTAAGGCATTTAAGATTAATTTCTCCTCTCCATCGCGGGTGCTTGCCGCCAAAAATACAGGTCGATCTATCCCAAGTAGGCCGCGGAGATAGCGACCTCTTTCGGCTTCGCCTTGTGGTGGGGTGACGTCAAATTTTAAATTACCGATCACGCTCACCTTTTTGGTGTCATCTTTTATTAAGCTAGAAAAGCGAGTTGCATCTTGTTCAGTTTGTGCGGCAATCCCAGAGAGTGCTTTCAGCGCATCTTCAGTTAACTTGCCAACTTTTGCGTAGCCGCGTGCTGAGTGTTCAGAAAGTCTGGCATTGACCAATAACAAGGGAACGTTTTTATTTTTGCAGGCGTAGATGAGGTTGAACCAAAGTTCAGTTTCCATTAACAAGCCAATA
>JBDLQN010000090.1:0-4015 GCA_039800585.1 Pseudomonadota bacterium | reverse complement strand
TACGGCAATCACCTCAAACTTGAGCGCGTCAGGCTTTATGAAACGCCCAACAGCTGGGCAGATGCTTTAGCTTAAACTTTAAAAAGCTACTGATCAGAATTAGGCGTATTGAGTTTTTGCCAAAGGTTATCGCCTTTATTTAAGGCTTTTAAGTATTCATCATGAGCACTCAGCTCATCAGGCGTAGCAAATAAGACTTTTAAATCTTTCTTAATTCCATCGAAGCTAGCCTCTTCTTCAACCCCCACTGCTTCGAGCATATCAATCATGAGGCTTTCTTGGCCACGCGTCATAGCCATATAGACATCTGCCAACAACTCCGCATCTAGTAGCGCGCCATGCAAGGTACGGTGGGCATTATCAATGCCGTAGTGACGACATAAGGCATCCAAATTATTACGCTGGCCTGGACGCATATCTTTAGCCATTTTCAAGGTATCAATAATGCTGGGCACATGATGCTCAAGATTCTCACGATCAATCCGCCCCAATTCCGAGTTCAAAAATCCCACATCAAATGGCGCGTTGTGAATAATGAGCTCAGCGCCTGCTACAAAATCCAGAAAGTCATTAACGACCTCTTTAAATTTTGGCTTGTCCTGCAAAAATTCCAGCGTAATGCCGTGCACTTCTTGGGCGGCCTCATCAATTTCTCGCTCAGGGTTGAGGTAAACATGAAAGTGCTTGTCTGTCACGCGACGATTCACAGCCTCTACCGCTGCGATTTCAATAATGCGATGACCTTGTGCTGGGTATAGCCCGGTGGTTTCTGTATCTAAAAAAATTTGTCTCATATTTTCACTCTATTGCGTTTGCAACACTTGCGCCACGCCTTCATTGGCTAGCGCATCCGCTCGCTCATTCCCCTCATGCCCGGCATGACCTTTGACCCAAATCCATTCTATTTCATGGCCTTGGGCTAAGCCATCTAATTGCTGCCATAAATCATCATTTTTTACTGGCTTTTTGTCCGAAGTGCGCCAACCACGAGCCTTCCAGCTAACAATCCACTCCGTCATGCCTTTTTGCACATAAACAGAATCCGTATAAATTTTTAGCTGGCAGCTACGCTTCAAAGCCTCGAGCGCGCGAATAACAGCGGTCAGTTCCATACGGTTATTGGTAGTCATGACCTCACCACCAAATAGCTCTTTAGAGTGATGCCCCATACGAATAAGCACGCCCCAACCCCCAGGCCCAGGATTGCCCTTACAGGCACCATCTGCATATACGGTCACCACTTCTGTCTTATTTTCTGACACTTAAAACTTACTCTTTCTGTTTCATATTTTTGATTACTTCTTCTTTTTGAGAAGGCGTTGCGGCAAATCTTGGACGCATTTTTGCTGTTTTCCAGTTAGGTTTAATCACGCGCATACCTAGCACGCGTTTTTTGGCGACCACGCAATAAACACCGCCTAACATCGGCATCAATCGCCTCACCAAGCGCTCCAAAAGCTCAAAACGCTTTAGCCAGCGATACCGTTGAAATGGCAAATGATGGCAAACCATTTGCGTGCTAAGCACCTCAAACCCCAACAAATGCAGCCAGTCTTTAATGCGCATCGGTGAAAAAAAGTGGGCTTGCCACAATGCGCTAGAAGCAGCGCAACGTTTGCTAAAAAATCGCCGCAAACCCCAGGCGCTCATGGGATTAAAACCCGTCAAGACCAGATAGCCTTCTGCCACCAGCACGCGCTCAGCTTCTCTCAAGGCTTGTTGCGGATAGCTGCTAAAATCCAAAACATGTGGCAACAACATTAAATCAATGGTGCTATCGGCGATGGGTAGTTGCTCTGCATCGCAATAAACATCACCTTGATACTCGCTCAGCTTAATCTTGTAAGGGATGCGGCAATTTTTTAATAAATCCGCTTCCAACATACCCAGCTGCAAGGCATTAAAACCAAAAATATTTCCCACAACCCGATCGCAGAAAACCTGTTCTTGAGACTGAATATATTGCCCAAGCGCATCTTGTCTCCATGAAGACTCGACAGGCTTCATGGCTAGCGATTGCCCCAAGTAGCAATGGAAAATGTTACGCTAGTATCCATGACAACGATTACCCCTATTTCAGCCTTTCAAGACAACTATATTTGGCTCATCTCTAATGACCAACATGCCGTGGTGGTTGACCCCGGCGATGCAGCGCCCGTGATAGCTTATCTTAAGCAGCATCAACTCACCTTAGACGCTATTCTTGTTACTCATCATCATGCCGATCATATTGGTGGCATCGACGAATTGACAAGGCATTATCCATGCAAAGTTTACGCGCCAGTCAAAGAAAAATACGACTTTAATCACGAATCTGTCACAGATAAACAAATTATCTATTTCAACAATCTTCAGCTATCACTCGAAGTATTAGAGGTGCCAGGACACACATTAGGTCATGTTGCTTATTATGGCGCAAATTCCCTATTTTGTGGCGACACCTTATTTGGCGCGGGTTGTGGACGACTGTTTGAAGGCACACCAGCACAGATGTTCAGCACATTGCAAAAACTTGCCCAGCTACCCGCAAACACTCAGATTTATTGTGCTCATGAATATACAGAGCGCAACCTACAGTTTGCGCTCACCGTCGAACCTGATAACCCAGCTATACTCAGCAGGATTGAACAAACTCACGCAGTAAGAATGGCTGGAAAACCAAGTTTACCTAGCAGCATGGCCATGGAGCTTAGCACCAATCCTTTTCTGCGCTGCCATTCCCCTGAAATTGCAAAAAGAATGGGATTAGAAGGTAGGGAACTTCTTGAGATTTTCACTGCCATTAGACAGGCTAGAAATGTGTTCTAGCCTAGATTTAAAGCCAAACATCAGCACTTTTTAGCTTGACGATTAAAGTCTTAATTGGCTACCATCTACGACCGCTTTAACGCTTTATTACCCTTGATTTTCTAAGGCCTGCATGACCATTAAAAACACTTTCCATTATTTGCTGCTTTCACTCATCCTGGCATCAGGATTAGTGCGCGCCGAAACCAATTTGGAAGGTGACTTTATTATGGTGTTAGAGGGCAATCTAGCCAATCGTGACGCCTTAGATCCAAGTTTTAATATCACCCCTGGCTCAAAGACAAATCCTGCACTTAGCTACCTGCCTGACCAGCCCATCGTGCCTAATCCCAACATCAATAAAAATGCAGATGATTTGCGTGAGCGCATTATTAGCGGCTACAGCATGCCAGATATCAATTCGAATTACACAGGCACGCACGAAGCATGGTATGCCTCACGCCCTGACTACGTTAAACGCATGATGGGCCGCAGCCAGCGCTATCTTTATCACATCGTGGTAGAGGTCGAGAAGCGCGGCATGCCCAGTGAAATTGCGCTACTCCCTATGGTTGAAAGTGCTTTTAACCCAAAAGCAAATTCAAACGCGAAAGCCGCGGGCATTTGGCAGTTTATGCCTGCCACAGGTAAGGATTTTGGCTTAAAACAGAACTGGTGGGTGGATAATCGCCGCAACGTAACGGCTGCAACCAATGCGGCGCTTGATTACCTACAAAAACTCCACACCATGTTTGGCACATGGGATTTAGCACTGGCTGCTTACAACTCTGGTGAGGGTACCGTGCAGCGAGCCATTGATCGTAACCGCAGAAAAGGCTTACCTACCGACTATCAAAGCCTTGCTTTGCCTGATGAAACCAAAAACTATGTGCCTAAGCTACAAGCTATCAAGAACATTATGGCGCGCCCAGAAAATTACGGTTTAAACATCGACGCTATTCCCAATAAACCCTACTTCACCAAAGTCACCGCACCCACACAAATTGACGCGAAATTGGCGGCCAGCCTTGCAGAGATTCCTTTTGAGGAATTTGCTTCCCTCAACCCAGAGTACAACCGGCCGGTGCTGATGGAAACGGGCGACAGCGTGCATGAAATTTTATTGCCGGTCTCAGCCGCCAATACTTTTAAAGAGAATTTGGCAAATTACGACAAGCCTCTTGTTAGCTGGCAAACCTACCATGCCAAGCGTGGCGAGCGTATGGAT
>JBDLQN010000089.1:0-5307 GCA_039800585.1 Pseudomonadota bacterium | reverse complement strand
CGTGCTGGCAGCCATCAATAGAAATTAGGCTGTATCAATCACTGCATTGAATTTTAACGACGGAAACTTAGGAAAAGTAATGAGCAAGCAAATTATTCACACCAATGGCGCCCCACAGGCAATCGGTACTTATTCTCAAGCTGTGAAAGTAGGCAACACAGTTTATTTGTCAGGCCAAATTGGTTTAGATCCAGAAAAAATGGAAATGGTAGAAGGTATTGAGGCACAAGTGCATCGTGTTTTCAAAAACCTTAAAGCGGTGGCTGAGGCTTCAGACGGCTCATTGGCAGATGTGGTGAAGTTAAATGTATTTCTCACGGATCTTTCTAACTTTGCTTTGGTGAATACCATTATGGCGGAGTACTTTACACAGCCTTATCCAGCGCGTGCTGCGGTGGGTGTTGCTTCGCTGCCTCGCGGTGCCTTGGTTGAAGCCGATGGCGTGATTGAATTAAACGCTTAAATATTGACTAAACTCGCTGACATCAAAGGGATTACCAAGCCTGTATTAACAGGCTTGAGCAAGTTAGGTATCACCGATGCACAGGGTTTGCTTTTACATCTTCCACTTCGATATGTAGACGAAACGCATATCGACCAAGTGCGTGATTTGCGTTTGGGTGAACAGGCACAAGTTGAAGGCGAAATTGTTCATCTTGAGGTAAGTTACAAACCTCGAAAATCTTTAATCGCTCGTTTGTCTGATGGCACGGGCGATATTTTTTTACGCTTTCTGAATTTTTATCCTAGTCAAATTGCTGCGTTAAAAGAAGGCGCGCATATTCGCGCATTAGGTGAGGTGCGCCACGGATTTTTTGGCTATGAAATGGTGCATCCACAAACTCGCTCGGTGCGTGAAAACACCCCAGTCAAGCAGACCTTGACGCCCGTTTATCCAACTACGGCGGGCATGAGTCAAGCGACTTTGCGCAAGTGGATTAATTGGGCATTAGAAAATGCCGATTTAGCAGAAACCTTGCCTGTGGAAATTTATCCACAAAGTTTTCCAAGTTTCCGAGCCGCTCTAAATTATTTGCACCATCCTGCCCCAGAGGCGAATTTACAGGTCATGGAAAATCGCGCTAGTCCTGAGTGGCAACGATTGGCCTTTGACGAGCTATTAGCGCAACAGCTTTCCATGCGTCAGCACTATGCCAAACGTCGTGATTTGGGTGCGCCTAAACTTGCTTCATCTAAAACGCTGGTGGCTGAACTGTTACAAACCTTACCGTTTGGACTCACCAATGCACAACAGCGTGTGGTGAAAGAAATTAGTGAGGATTTGAATCGCGCTTACCCTATGCAGCGTTTATTGCAAGGCGATGTGGGTAGCGGTAAAACGATAGTGGCTACCTTGGCTGCTTTACAAGCTATTGAAAACGGTTATCAGGTGGCGATTATGGCGCCGACAGAAATTTTGGCCGAACAGCATTACAAAAAAATGTTGTATTGGTTGGCACCTCTCAATATTCAAATCGCTTGGCTTTCTGGTAGCCAAGGTAAAAAAGAGCGGGCAGCCTCTTTAGAAGCAATTGCCAGTGGCGAGGCTAAATTGGCAATCGGCACCCATGCTTTATTTCAGACGCAGGTGACATTCAAAAAATTAGGGTTGGTGGTGGTCGATGAACAACATCGTTTTGGTGTTGAGCAGAGACTGGCTTTACGTCAAAAAGGTCAAAGTGCTGATGTGACCGCTCCACATCAACTGATGATGTCAGCCACACCGATACCTCGTACACTTTCTATGAGTTATTTTGCTGATTTAGATATCTCGGTGATTGATGAATTACCGCCGGGGCGCACCCCGATTGCCACTAAGCTGGTCGCCGATAACCGTCGTGATGAGATTATTGAGCGTGTCCGCTTAGCTTGCCAGCAAGGCGCACAAGCTTATTGGGTGTGCCCTTTGATTGAAGAGTCTGAAGCTTTGCAGTTACAAACAGCTTTAGATACTTTTGCGCATCTTCAACAAACTTTCCCAGATTTAAAAGTTGGCTTGGTCCATGGCCGCATGAAGCCAGCAGAAAAACAGGCGGTAATGGCTGCGTTTGCAGCGAACGAAATTCAACTGCTAGTGGCTACCACGGTGATTGAGGTGGGTGTGGATGTGCCAAATGCTTCTTTAATGGTGATTGAGCATGCTGAGCGTATGGGTTTGAGTCAGTTGCATCAATTGCGTGGCCGCGTGGGCCGAGGTGCAGCAAAAAGCGCCTGTATTTTGATTTATCAAACCCCGCTCTCTGAAATGGCGCGGGCAAGACTTAAAATCATTTATGAAAGTAGTGATGGCTTTGAGATTGCACAAGCAGACTTGCATTTACGTGGCCCAGGCGAGTTTTTGGGCGTACGTCAAAGCGGAGCGCCTATGTTGAAAATTGCTGATTTAGAGCGCGATGCTGGCTTATTAGAAAAAGCGCAACAATGGGCAGACCAGCTTTTGCAGCAAAATCCGTCTGCTGCCCAAAAGCATTTGGATCGATGGCTGAGTCGAGGTGAAGAGCTGGTCAAGGTTTAATGCGTTTTATGCGATAATTTGCTGGTGAAAATTCGCTCTCAACCTCTTTATCCTCGCACCCGTTGGCTCAATCGTCCCATGAATAGCGGCGCATATCGTCCTTGGCTTTTGGAACAAGGATCTTTAACTAAACGCTTAAAAGCGCATGCTAAAAACTTTGGTGTGCAAGCTTTACTACAAGACAGATGCAAACCTTCAGTAGATGAAGCTTATTTGTTGGGGCTAGTGCAGCATCAAAATGATTTGCATCGTGAAGTGATGCTGATGGATGGTAATCAAGCCTTGGTTTTTGCGCGTAGCGTGCTGCCAGTAAAAAGTTTACATGGCGATTGGCAAGGCCTTGGGCGCTTGGGTAATCAGCCTTTAGGCGCAGCCTTATTTTCCAATCCGCGCATTGTCAGAACGCCGTTGCAGTTCAGAAAAATTGGTCAACATCATGCCTTGTATCGTCGAGCTGCAAGATACTTGGCGCAATTACCAACGGCGCTTTGGGCACGTCGCTCAATCTTTAAGTTGAGTACTGGGCAGGAGATTCTGGTCACAGAAGTATTTTTGCCTTCCGTTTTGAATTTATAAAATTGATGCAGCGATTTAATCCTTATTTACGTTTGATGCGTTTAGACAAGCCCATCGGCATTTTGCTACTGTTGTGGCCAACGCTATGGGCTTTGTGGGTGGCTTCTGGCGGGCTTCCCAATCTAAAAATTTTGCTTATTTTTGTATTAGGCACGGTCTTGATGCGTTCGGCGGGATGTGTGATGAACGATTTAGCAGACCGAAATTTTGATGGACATGTAAGGCGCACGCATCAACGCCCTCTGGTGGCTGGTGAAGTCAGTATTAAACAAGCTTTGATATTGGCGGCATTTTTAAGCCTTGTTTCTTTTGCTTTAGTGCTATTTCTCAATGGTCTAGCGATTGCTCTATCTTTTGTTGCTTTGTTTTTAGCGGCTAGCTATCCCTTGACCAAGCGTTTTTTTGCTTTGCCTCAGGCCTATTTGGGAATTGCTTTTGGTTTTGGCATTCCGATGGCCTTTGCAGCGGTGCAGGGCGCGGTTCCAAACCTTGCTTGGTGGATGCTCTTGGCCAATATCTGTTGGTCATTGGCTTACGATACCGAATACGCGATGGTCGATAGACCGGATGATTTAAAGATAGGAATACGTTCATCCGCCATTAGCTTCGGGCGCTTTGATGTGTGGATGGTGATGTTTTTTTATGCGGCGATGCTGACTGTCATGCGCTATATTGGCGCCATACTGGGCTTTAATCAGGTTTACTACCTTGGATTAATAGGGGCAGCACTGGTCGCTTGCTATCATTACATAATGATTAAAAATCGCCAGCCAGAGCGCTGTTTTAAGGCGTTTTTGCATAATAATAAAATCCCGCCTCTTGAATTTTTTGTGATTATTGGCTTACCAATGAAAACCTTTTCAGCAAAAGCACACGAAGTAAAGCGTGATTGGTTCGTAGTAGATGCTACGGATTTAGTGCTCGGCCGTTTGGCTAGCGAGATTGCTCACCGCTTACGTGGCAAACATAAGACAATTTATACACCGCACGTTGATACTGGCGATTACATTGTTGTAATTAACGCCGACAAAATCAAAGTGACGGGTAATAAAGATTTGGACAAGTTGTATCACCGTCACTCTGGTTATCCAGGCGGTATTTCAACAACGACATTCGGTAAGATGCAAGATCGCTTCCCAGGCCGTGCCTTGGAAAAAGCGGTTAAAGGCATGTTGCCAAAAGGTCCTTTGGGCTATGCAATGTTCCGCAAGATGAAAGTTTATGCTGGCGACAAGCATGACCACGTGGCTCAACAGCCAAAACCTTTGGTTATCCAAAGCCAAGCTTAAGGAATCAAAATGATCGGTAAATATAATTATGGTACTGGCCGTCGTAAAAGCTCAGTAGCCCGCGTTTTCTTGAAAACTGGCAAAGGCAACATCATCGTTAACGATAAGCCAGCTGATGAATACTTCTCACGCGTGACATCACGCATGATTCTGCGTCAGCCACTTGCTTTGACTAACAATGAGTCTAGCTTTGACATCTTGGTAAACGTCGTAGGTGGTGGTGAGTCTGGCCAAGCTGGTGCAGTTCGTCACGGTATTACACGTGCTTTGATTGACTTCGACGCAGCTTTAAAAGCAGCGTTGTCTAAAGCTGGTTTCGTGACACGTGATGCACGTGAAGTTGAGCGTAAAAAAGTTGGTTTACGCAAAGCGCGTCGTCGTAAGCAATTCTCTAAACGTTAATTTATTAGCGTTAGACCAGAAAAGCCGCTCATTGCGGCTTTTTTGTTTTGTGGCAATACTTTTTGTGAGATTGTCATTTGTTCGATTTAATCGTGAGTTAGAATAATCCTGAATTTTTAGTTGGTAATCATCCATGAGCAAAATTAAAGTTGGTATTGTCGGTGGCACAGGTTATACAGGCGTAGAGCTTCTGCGCTTATTGGCTTTGCATCCAAACGCTGAACTCACCGTGATTACTTCACGGGGTGAAGCTGGCTTGCCTGTGGCTGATATGTTTCCGAGCTTGCGGACTTATGTGGATTTAACATTCTCTGACCCTGCGCAAGTCGATTTAAGTGTTTGTGATGTGGTATTTTTTGCCACGCCCAATGGTATTGCTATGCAGCAAACAAGAGAACTGCTTGCTAAAGGCGTACGGGTGATCGATTTGGCAGCCGACTTTAGAATCAAAGATATCGCCACATGGGAAAAATGGTATGGCATGACCCATGCCTGCCCTGAGCTGGTGGCAGAAGCAGTTTATGG
>JBDLQN010000088.1:0-4096 GCA_039800585.1 Pseudomonadota bacterium | reverse complement strand
CTCGGCGCGCTTCGCAGGTGAGCCGAATTACCTGTACATTCCCATGAGTGCGGTTAAAGGAATTTTTGCTCGTGAGAATGGACAAGGCATGTTTTTTGAGGCATCGCCAGAAAAAGTAGAAAGTGATGAAATGACACTTTCGGAAAATAATGAAAAAAATATTTCAAAAGAAGTGAAAAAACCGAGCTTAAAGTTGGTAAAATAGCTCCCGTTTTAAAAGCAGTAGATTCAAATACGCCGGATTAGCTCAGTTGGTAGAGCAGCGCACTTGTAATGCGAAGGTCGTCAGTTCGATTCCGACATCCGGCACCATCTCCCTCCCATAACAAACTGAAACCCCAGCCAATTGACTTCAATCGCGATTTTAATTTGGGTGTTAAATGTGACCTTGGATACGATTGGGCACGTTGCATTAAAGTTTGCAGCTGTCGCAGGTCAAGAGTCTGCTTCTGAACTGAATCGTTGGAAATCCATGCTAGGGTCAATTCCACTTTGGATTGGGATTGTCTGCTTCTGTCTAGAGTTTGTTGTTTGGTTAGCTTTCTTATCTGTGCTTTCCCTCTCACAAGGTGTCTTGCTTGGCGCTATCAATATGGTGTCTATTGTCATTGCGGGGCGACTTATTTTCAAAGAGCGACTTGATCCCATGCGAATTTTTGGCATTAGCTTGATTGCTATTGGTGTCATTCTTGTTGGGGTGTATGCATGAAGAAAGCCCATTTTTATTTAATCGGTTTTTCCGCATTGATGATTTGTGACACGCTGACACAAATATCTTTTAAGCTATCTTCAAATCATGGCGGCGCTTTTCAAATGCAGCTCGAATGGTTCTGGAATATATTTTCTCAGCCATGGATATATGGTGCAGTATTGGGCTATTTGGGTTCTTTTGTTGCTTGGATGACTTTGCTTAAACATGCGCCAGTCGGCCCAGCCTTTGCTGCCTCTCACCTTGAGATTGTATTGGTGCTCATCATTTCGGCACTGTATTTTGGTGACCGCCTTAGTGCGATGCAAATACTAGGTGCTCTGCTAATTGTGCTTGGAATCGTTTGTTTGAGTTTGAGCGAATCGAAACAGTCGTCAGCACAAAAGCATTCATGATGCTAAATCTTAAAGAAGCATCTCCCACCGCTGGTTTGACCCTCAAATGGCATGACTTTTTGGTTTTGCCCTTTGTGCGCTCGAAGAATACTTTGGAAGCCAATTTGGCTGAGTATCTTGGAGCTGAAGATGTGCAAATAGAATGTTCGGGTACGGCTTCCTTGGTTGTGGCTCTGCAGGCGCTCAAGCAGCTAAGTGGCCGTAAGCAGGTCGTCATCAGCGCCTATACCTGCCCATGGGTAGCCTTGGCGGTCATCCATTGCGGCCTTACTCCTATTCTTGCAGATGCCCGCAAAGACCATTTCGATTACTGTCCAGATGCTTTAAAAGAGGCATGCAATCAAGATACTTTGGCGGTTATTCACACGCATCTTGCAGGTCGCGTGGCAGACCTTAAAAACACGTTGTCAATTGCGAAAAACGTGGGCGCTTACGTGATTGAAGATGCCGCACAGTCTTTGGGTGCAAAGCTGAATGGAAAATCGGTTGGGCTTCTCGGAGATATTGGATTTTATAGCTTAGGTGTGGGTAAAGGATTCACCATTTTTGCTGGTGGCGTTCTGGTTACGGAGAACCCCTTGTTAAGGCAATTGATGAGGGATGTAGGTGATGCAATGCCTAGCAATTGGCTAATGGAGTCCCGTCGCATAGTCGAGTTGATTGCCTACTATTTGCTGTATCGTCCTATGGGGATTGGGTTGGCCTTTGGATATCATTTGCGCAAAAAGTTAAAGCGCGGCGAATTGATTGAGGCGGTTGGCGATGACTGCACCTTCAAATTTCCCATTCATCGGGTGGGCAATTGGAGAAAATCGGTTGGGCGGAAAGCTGTAAAGCGGCTTCATAGCTTTTTTGAATTGACCAAGCATCAGGCGGAGCAAAGAGTTGCAATTTTGCGCCAGCTTAAAGGCTTAAGCGTAATCGCTGATGATGCTGGTGGAGATGGGGTGTGGCCTTTTGTTATCATCTTGATGCCGAGTGAAAAAATGCGTGACGCGGTTCTTGATCAAATTTGGCAAAAAGGCTTGGGTGTTGGTCGGCTGTTTATTCATGCCATTAAAGATTACGCTTATCTAGCGCCGTATGTTGCTGCTGGCAGCACACCTAATGCACAAGACTTTGCGGCACGCACATTGATTATGACCAATAGCCTTTGGCTAAAACATAAAGATTTTTTGAAGATACGTGACGTACTTCTTGAGCAGTTGGCGAAAGGGCATGAGGTAAATGTATAAAGTCGAGTGGGTTGATTCCGTTGCTGACATTCCGGCCCAGTTATGGGAGGCGTGTTTCCCTTTTCCTTATGAGGGGCGCTGGTGGTATGAGGCGCTAGAAAAAGCAGGTCTGCAAGATCAATTTATATTCAAATATGGCGTAGTCAGTAACAATGACGAGCTTCTAGCAATCGCACCGGCCTTTGTAATGAATGTGCCTATAGAACTGGTCATTCCGCCGGCATTTTTACCAATTTTTAAATTAGCAGGTAAGCTCTTCCCATCGCTTTTATATCAGCGCACTTTCTTTATTGGCTCACCTTGCAGTGACGAAGGGCGCGTGGGTGCGGTTAAAGATGCGAATATGAGCTTGATTTTGGCTGCTATTCACTCATCGATGCTTGAGCAAGCAGACCAACTTGGCGCAACAATGCGCGTTTGGAAAGACTTTGCTAATGAGCATCAGCAGGCTTTCGTTGAATTGATGGGGAAGGGACTGTTTCATTTAGTCAGTTTTCCTGGCACAAGTTTGCCGCTTGAAGGCAACACAAAAGATGATTACATCGCTTCAATTAAGTCATCTCGTCGCAATAAGCTGAAAAAGAAATTAAAGCAGGCGCATGAGGCTCCTGTTTATGTTGAGATTTTGCACAGGCCTGATGATCAGGTTCTGGAAAAGATTTTTGGCTTGTTTTGGCAAACTTATGAAAAAGGTAACACCAAATTCGAACGCTTAAATCGCCGATTTTTTGAAATACTTTCCAGCTACGAGAACGCGCATTACGTGATTTTGCGACACAAAGAAAGCCATGAGATGGTTGCCTTTATGCTTTGTTTCGCTTTGGGTGATCATGTCATCAATAAATTTATCGGGATTGATTATCGCCAGCCAAAAGAGTGGTTTTTGTACTTTAAGTTATGGGATGCCGCGGTAGAGTGGTCTTATAGCGTGGGCGGCAAGTCAATTCAGAGCGGTCAAACTGGCTATGCGCCCAAAATAGAGTTGGGTAATGAAATGGTGCCATTGAATAATTACTGTTCACACAGAAATTCCGCCATCAATTTTATTTATCGCTTGGTCGCTAAAACCATTAACTGGGACACCTTAGACGAGGATTTGGCTGTTTACGTAAAAGCCTACCCAGAATTTAAACCCAAAGTTTTTAAATAAGCGCAAAACACTCCCCCTTTCTTTCGAATATACGGTTGACAAAGAAAACTAAAGTCAGCATAATCACGGGTTCGGTTTGGAGGGGTGGCCGAGTGGTTAAAGGCGACGGACTGTAAATCCGTTCTCTCAGAGTACGAAGGTTCGAATCCTTCCCCCTCCACCAATAATAATTTGATTTGAAGTAATTGGAGTCTTTTGGCTTTAGTTGCCGGGCGTTAGTTTTTAAGCTGGCCTCGATTGCGGGGTTCGTATAATGGTAATACCCTAGCCTTCCAAGCTAGAGCCGCGGGTTCGATTCCCGTACCCCGCTCCATTATTCAAATTAAAAAATGGGAATTACGATAAGCGCCCATGTGGCTCAGTGGTAGAGCACTCCCTTGGTAAGGGAGAGGTCGCGGGTCCGATTCCCGCCATGG
Source organism: Pseudomonadota bacterium (assembly GCA_039800585.1). Classification (GTDB taxonomy): domain Bacteria; phylum Pseudomonadota; class Gammaproteobacteria; order Burkholderiales; family Methylophilaceae; genus Methylopumilus_A. Next base: position 191 of record JBDLQN010000088.1, on the reverse strand, counting down.
GCACCATGTTCGGTGCTGGATTTTTAGCGGTGCGTTTTGATTTGCATATTCAAATGCACCTTAACTTAACTTGAAGAAGTCAGTAATCAGTTAAAGGAAGAGTAAAAATGGCAAAAGGCAAATTTGAGCGTACCAAGCCGCACGTAAACGTAGGGACGATTGGTCACGTTGACCATGGTAAGACGACACTT
>JBDLQN010000087.1:0-4144 GCA_039800585.1 Pseudomonadota bacterium | reverse complement strand
GCACCAGCATAAATGCCGCGCTTACTCGGCTCTAGCTCATCAATAATTTCCATAGCGCGAACTTTAGGTGCGCCACTTACAGTGCCTGCTGGGAATGTTGCTTTGAGCACATCAATCGCATCCATATCAGGCTTAAGCTTGCCTTCTACATTAGACACAATGTGCATCACGTGTGAGTAGCGCTCAATCATCATGTTGTCAGTGACTTTCACCGTGCCTGTTTGCGCCACGCGACCCACATCGTTACGGCCCAGGTCCATGAGTTGCACGTGCTCTGCACGCTCTTTCGGGTCTGCCAACAATTCTTCAGCAAGCGCCAAATCTTGTTCGCGTGTTTTGCCGCGAGGACGTGTACCCGCAATCGGACGTGCTGTCACCGTGCCATCTTCTAGGCGCACCAAAATCTCTGGCGATGCCCCCACCACGTGGTGGTCACCCATATCGTAATAGAACATATAAGGCGATGGATTAAGGCTGCGAAGGGCGCGGTATAAAGAAAGTGGCGGCGCAGAAAATGGTTGCGCCATGCGTTGCGACAACACCACCTGCATAATGTCGCCATCAAAAATATAACGTTTTGCTTTTTCTACCGCCGCTTTAAATTCGTTTTCACCAAATTCTGATTTGGCTTGTGCTGGCGGCATTGGTTGCGCTTCTGGAATAGAAACCGATTTGCGTAAACGCTGAATTAAATCAGCTAAACGCGCATGCGCTTTTTCATAAGCCTGCGGCTCTAAGGGATCTGCGTAAACAATGAAGTAAAGCTTACCCGAAAGATTATCGACGACTGCCAATTCTTCAGACACCATCAGCAAAACATCAGGCACTTGAATGGCATCGGCTTTCACGGTATCGGCTAAACGGCGCTCGATATAACGCACGGTGTCATAGCCAAAATAACCAGCCAAGCCACCCGTAAAACGTGGCAAACCTTGGTAGGGTGGCACTTTGAATTTGGCTTGATAGGCTTTTACAAAGTCGAGCGGATTAACATCGGCAGCTGTCTCAAGCACTTTGCCATCTTGCAACACTTCAACCTTGCGACCATGTGCCACGATACGCGTTTTGGCTGGCAAGCCAATAATGGAATAACGACCAAAACGCTCGCCACCTTGTACCGACTCCAGCAAATAAGAAAACGGCTGATTAGCCAGTTTTAGGTAGAGCGAAAGTGGTGTGTCGAGATCCGCAAAGGTCTCGACGACCAATGGAATGCGGTTATAGCCTTGAGCGGCTAGCGCATTAAATTCTGATTGATTGATAGTTTGTAACATAAAGACCTCAAATTATTTAACAAGCAAGTTTCTTAAAATTAAGTGCGAACGAAGTCGCAAGCCATGACTGGTTTAGAGCCACCATCGCCAACTTGTTTGTGTTGAAATAATTTGAGGTGCTTTCATTGTTTTAGTCTGATTAAACTGTCGCCAATTGTGCACGCAATTCAGAAACAATCGTGTTGTAACGATTTGGATCAGAATCTTTACCTGCACCAAACACCGCTGAACCAGCAACGAAAGTGTCAGCACCAGCACGCGCGATTTCAGCAATATTCGCTGCATTTACGCCGCCGTCCACTTCCAACCAAATCTCGCGACCCGTTTGGGCTGTGTAAGCGTCAATTTTTGCACGCGCCGCACGTAGTTTGTTCAATGTTTCAGGGATGAATTTTTGACCACCGAAGCCTGGGTTAACAGACATCAACAACACCATATCCACTTTATCCATCACGTGGTCTAAATAGTGCAGTGGCGTTGCTGGGTTAAATACCAAACCTGATTTACAACCGCTATCGCGAATCAATGCAAGGCTGCGGTCGATATGTTCAGATGCTTCTGGGTGGAAAGTAATAATGTTTGCGCCCGCTTTTGCAAAGTCGGGAATGATTCGATCCACTGGTTTAACCATCAAATGCACGTCAATCAAGGCACCTGCATTTTTAGAAATTTCACGGATAGACTCACAAACTAATGGGCCTATCGTTAAGTTAGGCACATAGTGGTTGTCCATTACGTCAAAGTGAACCAAATCGGTGCCTGATGTAATCACATCGGTAATTTCTTGACCCAATTTCGCAAAGTTTGCTGAAAGGATACTCGGAGCAATTCTGAATTGTTTAGCCATGATATTTAAAAATTATTTGCATTAAAAAGAGCTATTTTAACCGCTTTTTCCAATGAATTAACAGTCTGACGCGCTATTTTCTTGCTTAAGCGTTAAGGATGCTGGAAAATTACGAAATGCAATTATTCACAGTTGGTGTCAATCACACCACCGCACCTATTTCTATCCGCGAAAATGTGGCCTTTCAGAACGAAACACTGGCGCTAGCACTTCGCGATTTGACCGCACACGGCGTTCGTGAGGCGGCGATTTTATCTACCTGCAATCGAACCGAGCTATATTGCAACACAGCACACCCAGAGCAAGCTCTGGCCTGGCTTGCGCAATATCACAAGCTAGATCACACCAATATTCAACCTTATGTTTATACGCTACCGGCTGATGAAGCCGTTAAGCACGCTTTCCGCGTCGCTTCTGGCTTAGATTCAATGGTGCTTGGTGAGCCTCAAATTTTGGGCCAAATGAAGCAAGCAGTAAAAATTGCTGAGACGGCTGGCACCGTAGGCACGCTGCTTCATAAATTATTTCAACGTACTTTTGCTGTGGCAAAAGAAGTGCGCACCACCACAGATATTGGTGCTAGCTCGCTGTCGATGGCGGCAGCATCTGTGCGTTTAGCGCAACGTTTATTTGGCGACCTTAAAGATAAGCACGTGTTATTTATCGGCGCAGGCGAAATGATTACCCTTTGCGCAGAGCATATTGCCGCCCAGAAGCCTGCCTCGATGACGGTTGCTAACCGCACGATAGAACGCGGCGAAGAGTTAGCCGAGTTATTTAATGGCCAAGCCATTTTATTGGCAGAGCTGCCAGAACGCTTGGCAGAATTTGATATCGTGATTACCAGCACCGCTAGCCAATTACCGATTGTTGGCCTTGGCATGGTGGAACGCGCAATTAAAGCGCGCAAACGTCGCCCCATGTTTATGGTGGATTTGGCCGTTCCTCGGGATATTGAGCCTGAAGTAGCTAATTTGGACGATGTGTATCTCTACACCGTGGATGATTTAGCGCAAGTAGTCCAAGAAGGGCTAGGCAATCGTCAAGAAGCCGCACTTGAGGCAGAAGCGATTATCAGTGAGCGTGTTGAGCACTTTATGCATTGGCTCAAAACCCGCGATGCCGTTCCAACGATACGCGCATTACGTGACCAAGCAGAGAAAACACGCATGACCGAGCTAGAAAAAGCGCAAAAATTGCTAGCAAAAGGTGAAGATCCAGCCGCGGTCATTGAAATGCTCAGCAGCGCACTCACCAATAAGTTTTTACATGGCCCAAGTCATGTGCTCAATCACAGTACGGGGCATGAACACGAGCAATTAGAAACGCTCTTGCGCCAAATTTATCAAATTAAAACAGACTAAAAAAGTACCTAATGAAACCTTCTATGCTTAGAAAGCTCGCCACCTTGAGCGAGCGTCTTGATGAACTTAACCGCCTAATGAGTAGCGAAGGCGTGACTGACAACATGGATAACTACCGCAAAATCACGCAAGAGCATGCGGAAATTACCCCGATTGTTGAGCAGTATCATGTATATGAGCAAAGCCAATCGGATATCACTGAAGCGCAAAAAATGCTTTCAGACCCAGAGATGAAAGAGTTTGCACAAGAAGAGATTGAAGCGGGCAAAGCGAAATTAGACCAAGTCGAAGCTAATTTACAAAAGTTACTTTTACCCAAAGATCCCAATGACGACCGCAATATCTTCTTAGAAATTCGCGCGGGCACTGGTGGTGATGAATCAGCCCTATTTGCTGGCGATTTATTCCGCATGTATTCACGTTATGCCGAGCGCCAAGGTTGGCGCGTGGAAGTGGTTTCTGCCAGCGACTCCGAAGTCGGCGGCTACAAAGAAATCATCGCTAAAATTATTGGTTATGGCGCTTATTCAAAACTGAAATTTGAATCAGGTGGCCATCGTGTACAACGTGTGCCAGAAACTGAAACACAAGGGCGCATTCATACCTCTGCTTGTACCGTTGCGGTTTTACCAGAAGCAGATGAAGTCAGTGATGTAGTA
>JBDLQN010000086.1:0-4156 GCA_039800585.1 Pseudomonadota bacterium | reverse complement strand
CAGACCATTGCGCAAATTGAATTGTTTGCGAATACCGACAAATACCCAGTAGGCGTTTATACTTTGCCTAAACATTTGGATGAAAAAGTAGCGACCTTGCAATTGAAGAAACTCAATGCACAGCTTACTCGTTTAACAGCAGAGCAAGCAGCTTATATTGGCGTTTCTCAAAACGGCCCTTACAAGCCAGATACTTATCGCTATTAATCGTCAGGCAGGCTTAATGCATGCGTGATGTTCTATAGAAAGTGTTTTATGAAACCAGAAATTAGTTTTGAGTTTTTTCCGCCTAAAACGGAAGAGGGCATCTTAAAGCTACGCGAGACGCGTAAGCAATTAGCTTTGCTTGATCCCAAATTCTTCTCTGTGACTTTTGGCGCTGGCGGCTCAACCCGTGATCGCACGATGGAAACAGTGTTAGAGATTCAAGCAGAAGGCTTTGAAGCAGCGCCACATATTTCTGGCATTTCTTCTTCTAAGGCTGAAATTCTAGAGTTGCTGCAAACTTACCAGCATCATGGCATTCGTCGCTTGGTTGTTTTGCGTGGGGATTTGCCATCCGGTGAAGTGAGTAGTGGTGATTTTGCTTATGCCAGCCAGTTGGTCACATTTATTCGTGAGCAAACTGGCGATTGGTTCCAGATTGAAGTCGCGGCCTATCCGGAAACACACCCTGAGGCGCGTTCAGCTTCTGCGGATTTGAAGAATTTCAAAACCAAAGTAGATGCGGGGGCAAATGCAGCCATTACGCAGTATTTCTACAATGTAGATGCGTATTTCCAGTTTGTGGATCAATGTCAGAAACTGGGCATTAACATCCCAATCGTGCCGGGTGTGATGCCGATTTATAACTACACACAATTGGCAAGGTTCTCTAATGTGTGTGGCGCGGAAATTCCTCGTTGGTTAAGTTTGCGTCTGCAAGATTATGGTGACGACGTAGCTTCATTGCGGGCATTAGGTTTGGATGTGGTGACTGATTTGTGTGAGAAATTGTTGGCAGGTGGTGCGCCAGGTTTGCATTTTTATACACTGAATCAATCTGGACTGATTAGCCAAATTGCAGGACGACTCGATTTAAAAAATAAGTAAGTTTTGAAAAATAAAAAAGCCCAGAATTTCTGGGCTTTTTTTATGATGGTTGATGCTTAATGATAAGTTGGTGTGTCTTCACCAAATACAGCATCTTCAACAAATAAAAAGTCATTGGTTCGGTTCAGTTTCCGTAAGGCCATCAATACCGTCCAGCGGATTTCATCCAGCCCCACTTGGTCTTGAGGAAGTGCCATGGCTCTGTCTACGATCACCTCGTGTAAAGCTTGATTGATGACATTAGACTGTTTTAAAAACATCAAAAAGCTTAAGCCTTCAACCTCAATTTTTTCGCTTTCCTCGGCACTGTATATGCGAAGTGCTTGCGGCGCTGGGCTTACTTGTTGATTGGTGCTTTCCGCCATGGTTTCGAGAGAATTAAACCATTCAAAAGCGCCGTGGATATCGTTGCTGTCAAAGCCCGCATCGAATAACTCTTGAGCGAGGGTGTTGTGGTCAGGCCGGATATTGGCTTCCACATAGTTTTCGAACATATAAACTAAAACTTCAAACATAGTTTCTCCTATCAAATTTATATGGTCAAAATGAATTAAAACTTAGCAAATTCTTTGATAACGACCACCTGGTAGAGAAGCTATTTTATTTTCTAACTCCAGCACCATCAGTTTGGCCGAAAGGGCATCGCTCGTCAAGTTGGTGGAGGCCATTAAAATTTCTACGATAGATGGGGTGCAAGCTCATCGGTGATGTCCTGCGTGGTATCCACCAACTTTGCCCCTTGTTTGATCAAAAGATGGCAGCCCTTAGAGACTGGGGAGTGAATGGAGCCTGGGATGGCGAAAACCTCACGTCCTTGCTCTGTGGCAAATTTTGCAGTGACTAAAGAGCCACTATGGATGTTCGCCTCCACAACCAAGCAGCCCAAACTTAAGCCGCTAATGATTCGGTTTCTTTGGAGGAAATTTTCTGGGCGAGAGGGGGTGCCAATCGCAAACTCTGAAAGCATGAGGCCTTGCGATGCAATTTGGTGCGCAAGATCTCGGTGTTTGGATGGATAGACAATATCTAGCCCAGTGCCGACGACCGCGATAGTTCTGCCTTGGTTCGCTTTAAGTGCGCCGCGATGTGCTGCCCCATCGATTCCAAGCGCCATTCCGCTGACAATACGTAGGCCACTTTCTGCTAGCGCTTGTGCAAAGTTTTCGGCATTTTTTTCACCTTGTGTTGATGCGTTACGGCTACCCACAATGGCAATGCTGGGTAAATTGAGTGTGCTTAAGTCGCCCTTGGCGTAGAGCATGGCTGGCGGGTCAGAAATTTCTAGTAATGCTTTAGGATAAATTTCATCTGCAAGGGTAATCAGGTGATTGTTATCTTGTGCTAGCCAATCAAGATCAGCGCGAACGGCATCTAAGTCTGGCCCATTTCGAATTTGGCTGGCGATACTCTCTGGCACAACACTCTTTAAATTTGAATAAGAGGCCGCATATATGTATTCAGGTTCGCCAAATTTTTGCAGGAGTTGGATGATGCCTGCCGAACCAAGCCCTGGAATTTTTTTTAGGCTTAGCCATAAACTTTTTTCGTCCGTGTTTTGCTGGGTCATGAGAGGTATAATGGCGCGATATTTTCTGTAAAAACGATAGATAAAAATTGATTAAGTCGAGATAGATTTTGCATTCAATGATTAATCTCATCAAGATTTATACTGATTCGAAATTATGGCAATTTTAGACATATTAAGCTATCCAGATCCGCGTTTATATACGGTTGCAAAACCTGTTGCGCAGGTCGATAGCAAAATCAAACAGTTGGTTGAGGACATGGCGGAGACGATGTATGCGGCGCCAGGGATAGGGCTGGCCGCAACCCAGGTCAATGTTCATCAGCAAGTGATTGTGATTGATATTAGCGAAACCAAAGACCAGCTTCAGGTGTTTATCAACCCCGTCATTAAGACCAAAAATGGTAGTCAGGAATATGAGGAAGGCTGCCTTTCGGTACCGGGCGTTTATGATAACGTCACTCGCGCTGAAACGATAGAAGTAGAAGCCTTAGATAAAAATGGGCAGCCCTTTACATTAAAAGCTGATGGCTTGTTGGCAGTGTGTATTCAGCACGAGGTTGATCACCTGCTTGGCAAGGTCTTTGTGCAATACCTATCACCCCTAAAGCAAAATCGAATTAAAACAAAACTATTAAAAAGGCAGCGCGGTCGATAATGCAGTCTTTGCGAATTATTTTTGCGGGCACCCCTGATTTCGCTGCGCCTGCTTTAGCGGCGCTGATTGATGCTGGGCATCAAGTTGTGTTAGTGCTCACTCAGCCAGATAGGCCTTCAGGGAGAGGGATGAAGCTTAAGGCCAGTCCGGTTAAGGAGCTGGCTCTTCAGCATCAACTTGAAGTTTTTCAGCCAGAAACGCTGAAAGATATTGCTGCACAGAATCGCATTCAAGAGGCGCAGGCAGACGTTATGATTGTTGCGGCTTATGGATTGATTATTCCCACCAACGTATTGGCGATGCCTCGTTTAGGTTGTTACAACATTCATGCCTCACTTCTTCCTCGTTGGCGAGGAGCAGCGCCTATTCAGCGTTCGCTCCTGGCAGGTGATCAGCAAACGGGTGTCACAATTATGGAAGTGGTGCCCAAGCTGGATGCTGGCGCAATGGTTTCAAAGGGCATTATTCCTATTGGTGAGCGAGATACTGCGCAAAGTTTGCACGATGGCTTAGCGAGTATAGGCGCTAATCTGATGCTTGAGGCGATGAATAAGCTTGCCTTAGAAGGTCATCTGGCATCCACGCCGCAAGATGAATCTTTAGTGACGTATGCGGAAAAATTACAAAAATCAGAAGCTGCGATCGACTGGAACCATTGTGCAGCGCAAATTTCAAAACAGGTGCGTGCCTTCAATCCTTTCCCCGTGGCACAAGCCATTTTAAATGGTGAAGTTTGTCGCATTTGGATGGCAACTGCGAAGCCAGGCGTAGGCGTTGCTGGGCAAGTAGTTGCTGCGCAAGAGACCATTGATGTGGCTTGTCGAGAAGGTATTTTAAGTATTGAGGAGTTGCAATTGCCTGGCGGAAAACGTCTAAAGGCA
>JBDLQN010000085.1:0-4207 GCA_039800585.1 Pseudomonadota bacterium | reverse complement strand
AACGCATTGCATCTGGATTCGTTTTTGGATCATCCGTGTAAATGCCATCTACTTTAGTCGCCTTAATGACGATATCAGCATTCATCTCCAAGCCTCTCAAGGCTGCGGCAGTATCAGTGGTGAAAAATGGGTTGCCAGTACCAGCACCAAAAATTACCACACGCCCTTCTTCTAGATAACGAATAGATTTGCCACGGATATATGGCTCAGCGACTTGCTCAATGTTCAGTGCAGACTGAACGCGGCTAACAATGCCAATATGTTTCATGGCATCTTGCAAGGCGAGTGCATTCATCACGGTTGCCAACATGCCCATATAATCAGCTGTGGCTCTGTCCATACCTTCTGCTGCAGGTGCGACACCTCTAAAGATATTACCGCCGCCAATCACAATCGCCACTTGCACACCCAAATCAACGACTTCTTTTACTTCACCCACAATACGATTGATGGTGCCGCGATTGATACCGTAAGCATCGTCTCCCATCAGGGCTTCACCAGAGAGTTTTAAAAGAATACGTTTGTACTTAGGTGTATTTGTGCTCACGATATAAAACTCCAGTTTTATTGTGCAAAACGATGACTCCAAGACGCTTGGAAATCATCGTTTTACGAGTTTACAACATTGCGTCAGAAACTACACGACGCAACTAAATTACAACTTGGCAGCAGCAGCTACTTCAGCAGCGAAGTCTGTTACAACCTTCTCAATGCCCTCACCCACAACATACATTGTGAATGAAGCAATAGAAGCGTCTCTAGACTTCAACAACTGCTCAATCGTCACCTTGTCGTCTTTAACGAAAGGCTGATTAAGCAATGTCACATCTTTCAAGAATTTTTGCACGGTACCTTCAGCAATTTTCTCAAGCATTGCTTCTGGCTTACCAGCTTCTTTTGCTTTCTCAATCGCTACACGGCGCTCAGCTTCAATCAGCGCTGCATCAACACCACTTGCGTCCAATGATTTTGGCTTGGCTGCGGCAACATGCATCGCAATGTCTTTTGCCAATGCTTCGTCACCACCCACCAAATCAACTAAAACGCCAATTTTGCTGCCATGCACATAACTTGTTAGTTTGCCTTTAGCGGCTAAACGTACAAAGCGGCGTGGCGTGATGTTTTCACCAATCTTGCCAACCAATTGTGTACGGTACTCTTCTGCTGTGCCAGAACCCAAAGCAAGATTAGCAACTGCTTCAATATCAGCTGGATTGTTATTAGCAATTGCAGCAGCCAATTCATTCACATAAGTAATGAAATCAGCATTTTTAGCACAGAAGTCTGTTTCTGAGTTCACTTCAACCATCGCGCCTGTTTTGCCGTCAGCGCTAATGCTAATACCTACAGAACCTTCAGCAGCAACACGGCCTGCTGCTTTGCTTGCCTTGTTACCAAAACGAACACGCAAGATTTCTTCAGCACGACTCATATCGCCTTCGGCTTCAGTCAATGCTTTTTTGCAGTCCATCATAGGCGCATCGGTGCGCTCACGTAACTCTTTTACCATTGATGCGGTAATTTCAGCCATTTAAAACTCCTCAATTTATGTGGTTTAGAGCCCTTGCTCTAAATCGCTTTATTCAAAATGTCAGGTATAAAAAAAGGGGCATCAGCCCCTTTTTGTGTCGGGGATTACTCTGCTGCAGCTTCTTCTGGCGCTGATTTCACAATTTCAGCGATAGATTGGCTACGGCCTTCAAGCACTGCATCAGCAATACCGCGAGCGTACAAGCGAATTGCACGGCTTGAGTCATCATTACCAGGGATAACGTAAGTCACGCCTTCTGGTGAGTTGTTTGTATCAACAACGCCGATCACAGGAATACCCAATTTAGCAGCTTCTGTTACCGCACCACTTTCATGACCAACGTCAATAATGAAAATAGCATCTGGCAAGCCACCCATTTCTTTAATGCCACCAATAGAACGCTCAAGTTTTTCAACTTCACGTTTGTAGCCCAAAGCTTCTTTTTTACCGAATTTATCTAGGCTACCGTCTTGCAACATAGCTTCGTAGTCGTTTAGACGCTTGATAGATTGTTTAACTGTTTTGAAGTTGGTCAACATGCCACCCAACCAACGATGGTTAACGAATGCGCAGTTAGCACGAAGCGCTTCTTCTTTAACAATCTCACGTGCTTGGCGTTTTGTACCAACAAATAGGATGCGACCCTTGTTTGCAGCTAGTTGACGCACATATTTCAATGCATCTTCAAACAAAGGCAATGTTTTTTCTAAGTTTACGATATGGATTTTGTTACGCTCACCGAAAATGAATGATTCCATTTTTGGGTTCCAGTAACGAGTTTGGTGACCGAAGTGAACTCCGGCTTCTAACATTTCACGCATAGTAACGGACATAAAAGTCTCCAGTAAGGGTTATAGCTTACATGTACCCAAAAACATTTATCTCAAGATAAACACCCTTTACAAGGCACATGATGTATTTGCTAAACAAAAAAATGATTAAGCGTCTTTGACAGCCACTTAATCGTTATCGCTTTGCTGATTGATCATCAGCTAAACGCGGTGCGTATGCTACCATAAGCACATCTAAAAATTCAAGGAAAACCTAAGCCTAAATGGCTTTTTTGCAGGAAATTATGGCGATTACGATTAAAAACGAACTAGATATCGAAAAAATGCGCGTTGCGGGGCGCTTAGCATCCGAAGTATTGGACTTTATTGCTCCGCACGTTGTGCCAGGAATTACCACTGGCGCATTAGATAAACTCTGCCATGACTACATGGTTGACGTGCAAAAAACCATCCCTGCGCCGCTTAACTATGCCCCGCACGGCCACACACCTTATCCGAAATCGATCTGCACCTCTGTAAATCATCAAATTTGCCATGGGGTGCCAGGCGAAAAAGTGCTTAAAAACGGCGACATTGTGAATTTGGATATCACCGTCATTAAAGACGGATATCACGGCGATACTAGCCGCATGTTTTATGTGGGCGAGCCTTCAATTCAAGCCAAGCGATTATGCGACATCACTTACGAATGCATGTGGCTAGGCATATCCAAAGTGAAGCCAGGTAATACTTTGGGCGATATCGGTTACATCATTCAAAATCATGCTGAGAAAAATGGCTTTAGCGTTGTACAAGAGTTTTGTGGTCACGGTATAGGCAAAAAATTCCATGAGGACCCACAAGTCCTGCATTACGGCAAAGCGGGTACGGGTTTAAAACTACAAGCAGGCATGATTTTTACCATAGAGCCTATGATTAACGCTGGCAAGCGCCACATTAAGCAGCTCGGTGACGGGTGGACTATCGTCACCAAAGATCACAGCCTATCAGCACAATGGGAACACACGATTTTAGTAACCCCTACCGGCTATGAAGTTTTGACAGTCTCAGCTGATAGCCCTGCCGCACCGAATTTGATTAAATAATTAAGCATGTCCACCGAAACTCAAACTGCTGAATGGCGAGCGCAATTAAAAAATTGCCAAGAGCAGCTGCAGAATGAGTTTTTTACCAAAAGAAACACATCAAAACTTCTTAAAAGCCACGCCAAGTTGGTGGATGAAACGCTCAAGGTCATTTGGCAAGCATCCGCCCTTAATGATTGCGTGCTTATCGCTGTTGGTGGTTATGGTAGAGGTGAATTATTTCCACACTCTGACGTAGATTTACTCATCCTTCTCCCTGAAGCTGGCAACCCAATCTCGAATCAGAAAGTAGAGCGACTCATTGGTCTACTTTGGGACATTGGCCTAGCTGTTGGACATAGCGTGAGAACGCTTGATGAGTGCATCGAAGAAGCAACAAAAGACGTTACCGTTCAAACCAATTTAATTGAATCGCGCTGGCTAGCAGGTAATCGCCCGCTCTTTGAATCATTTCGAACTAGAGTGGAACACGCGATTAATGTGCCAGCCTTCCTCAAGGCCAAAATTGAGGAGCAAGAACAACGACACAAGCGATTTAACGACACTGCCTACAACCTAGAACCCAACATCAAAGAAAGTCCAGGCGGTCTGCGTGACCTCCAAACCATCTTATGGTTAAGTCGCGCCACTGGCTTAGGCTCCAACTGGAATGCTTTAGTTAAAAATGAGCTAATTACAGCTTCAGAATTACGTCAAATTCGCAGGCATGAGCAACATTTACAAACTTTGCGCATTCACTTGCATTACATGGCAAAACGTCGCGAAGATAGACTGATTTTTGATTTACAAAACGGCTTGGC
>JBDLQN010000084.1:0-4234 GCA_039800585.1 Pseudomonadota bacterium | reverse complement strand
TGATGTTGGAAATGGCAGTTTTGCTATTCATGCAGATGCTTATCAACGCCTCACCGATGACTTGAAAATCCCTAAATCCGCAGCACAAAAATTAATCAATGACGGCTTGGCGCAACATACAAACAATCGCCGCTTGCTGAATAGTGGGGCAGAAACTAACGGCGGCGCGCTTGGCGCTTCTCTCACATTCGAAAAAGGCTATGCCGGCATTTCATTTGCTCAAGCCAATAACTTCTATGGAACAGTGGCTGAACCTAATGTCAAAATTGATATGCGCAATGACCGATGGGATTTTGCTTCAGAGATTTTCGATATAAGCGACGTGATTAGTCGCGCCAAAGTTTTGCTCACACACACGGAGTATCAACATCAGGAAATTGATGGAGGCGTTGTAGGCACTATTTTTTCTAATCGCGGCAACGAGGGGCGAATAGAAGCCTCCCATACAAAACTTGGAGATCTTTCAGGCTCAATAGGCGTGCAATTTAGTGACACCAAGTATCAGGCAATCGGTGAAGAAGCCTTCATGCCCTCTACCCAAACCAAAAAACAGGGCGTCTATCTCTATGAAGAAATGCCAATGGGGAAAGTTTTATTGAGCGGAGCAGCACGCTTAGATTACAGCCAAATTAGCTCAGCTGGTGGCGACAGATTCGGACCGTCAGCGCATGTTAGTTTTGCGCCTACCAACATTGCTATAGGTGGCCAATATGCAATGGATTCAGCCTGGAGCATCAAGCTTAACCTCTCTCATGCTGAGCGTGCTCCTGCCGCCACCGAGTTATTTGCTCTTGGCAAACATATTGCCACTAACCAGTATCTGCTTGGCAATTCGCAATTAAGCAATGAGATCTCTAACAATTTTGAGGTCCGTTTAAACTGGAAAACAGCGAAGCATTCCGCCAGTTTTTCGACTTATTACAACCGATTCAGTAACTTTATTACTGGTTTTAGCACAGGCAATCTAGTGGATGAAAGCGGGCAACTCGGAGGCTCATTATCCGAGACGATAATTAAAGGTGTTGCCGCAGAATTTAAAGGGGTTGAGGCACAAGGAAAGTTTCGCATTTATGAAGGTCAAGGTGATCTGGATTTAAATTTACGTGGTGATTATCTGCAAGCTAACGATCGAGAAACTGGCAAGCCACTGCCTAGAATTGCCCCAATGCGCATAGGCGCTGGCTTTGATTATCAACTGGATCGACTGCACGGAAACTTGGATGTCCTGCATGCATTTAAACAAGATAGGCTGGCTCCGCAAGAAACAACAACCAGCGCTTATACTTTAGTCAATGCAACTTTAAGCTATCAATTTAAAAGCGCTTTTCACCTAGAGGCCTTTGCAAAAGCACGCAACTTATTAAACGAAGATATACGAGATCATAGTTCTTATCTAAAAGAAATTGCACCTATGGGCGGCAGATCGTTATTACTCGGAATTCGTGGCGAATTTTAAAAAACTGCTAAGTAGGATGGTGCAAGCATTTTCAGCTTGCGCTATCATTAATCCCTCTTTAAATGAATAGAAATAAATAACATGGCACGTACTGTAAATTGTGTAAAACTAGGTCGAGAAGCTGATGGCATGGATTTTCCTCCTTATCCAGGGGCCTTAGGTCAGCGTATTTTTGAGAACGTTTCCAAAGAAGCCTGGGCAACTTGGCTAAAACAACAAACCATGCTGGTGAATGAAAATCGCTTGAGCCTTGCAGATCCACAGGCAAGAAAATATTTAGCTGAGCAAACGGAAGCTTATTTCTTTGGTGATGGCGCAGAACAAGCCAGCGGATATATTCCACCCAAAGCCTAATTCTAAAAAACATCAATACAAAATAGGCATAAAAAAAGGTGGTCAGTTGACCACCTTTTTTACAAAACTTTCTTTTATCTTAAGACGAGAGCGCTTCGCGTTCCATATCTTCTAGGCTGGTGTGACGAACGTCTTTACCTTTGACCATGTAGATAACATATTCCGCAATGTTTTTAGCATGATCGCCAATACGCTCAATTGCCTTAGCCACAAACAACACTTCTAAAGACATTGAAATAGTGCGTGGATCTTCCAACATAAAGGTAATCAATTGACGCATGGCCGCACGGAATTGCTCGTCGACTTGCTCATCTTGGCGCGCAACATCTGCTGTTTTTGTAGCGTCCAAACGCGCAAAAGCGTCAAGCGAAGTACGCAACATTTCACGCACCAAAGCAACCATGCTCTTAATTTCTGTAAAGCGTGGCTTATAGAGGCGATCTGACTCATAGATTTTTTGAGCAACGCGGGCAATTTTTGTCGCCTCATCGCCAATACGCTCCAAGTCAGTAATCGTTTTTACAACCATCATAATCATGCGCAAATCACCCGCAGCTGGCTGACGGCGAGCGATAATATGGCTGCAATCCTCATCCACTTGAACTTCAAGGGCATTCACTTTAAGGTCTGCCTCCATCACTTCAGCCGCAATTTTCGGATTAGCTGTGACCAATGCTTCTAATGCATTGATAATTTGCTGCTCCACTAAGCCGCCCATCTGGAGTACTTTAGCGCGCACTGACTCTAGCTCGGCATCGTATTGCTTGAAAATATGTTCATTCATGAGGATTGTCCTTCTTCAATTTTTAGCATGCAGACTTAGCAAAGTATGAATGCTAACTTTCTTTTATGACAGTTTTATGAATCCGCCTACAGCAAATATTAACGTTTATATGTTTTTACGCCGTTTGCAGTCGCCAACAACAGCACATCAGCAGGGCGCGCAGCAAACAAGCCGTTTGTCACCACACCAACGATTTGATTGATCTTAGCTTCCATTTCTACTGGATTGCTAATCGTCATGCCATGTACGTCCAAAATCACATTGCCATTATCGGTTGTGAAATCACGCAATTTTGGCTGACCGCCCAATTTAACTAGTTCACGCGCCACGTAGCTACGTGCCATTGGCAACACCTCTACTGGCAATGGAAACTTGCCTAACACTGGCACGTATTTGGTTTCATCACAAATACAAATAAAACTTTTTGCACAAGCAGCTACAATTTTTTCACGCGTTAACGCACCGCCACCACCTTTAAGCATGTGCATATGCTCGGTAATTTCGTCAGCGCCATCGACATAAATTTCCATGCCATCAACGCTGTTTAAATCAAATACCTCAATACCGTGATTACGCAAGCGCTGAGCCGTTGCTTCTGAGCTTGCTACAGCGCCATCAATACGAGATTTCACTTTTGCTAATTCATCAATAAAAAAGTTGGCAGTTGAGCCAGTGCCCACACCAATAATGCCACCTTTTACATATTCCACAGCCGCTTTAGCGACTTGTTGTTTTAATTCGTCTTGTGTTGCCATATTTTTATCCTTCAAATTGCTTGTTTTCTTTATAATTGCACGATAGCCCTAATCATACACTTTGCGCGACTGAATGAAAAACGACTACTTAGAAAAAATCCGCAACGCTCGCGTTTACGACGTTGCAAAAAAAACGCCTCTAGAGTTCCAACCAAATTTATCAGCTCGCGTTGATAATCGAATTCTATTAAAGCGCGAAGACATGCAGCCTGTGTTCTCATTCAAGCTGCGCGGCGCTTATAACAAAATGGCCAATCTGCCAGTGGATGCGCTTGCACGCGGGGTCATTGCGGCTTCGGCTGGCAATCACGCACAAGGTGTCGCACTATCTGCCCAAAAACTCGGCTGCCGAGCAGTGATTGTGATGCCAACCACCACCCCGCAAATTAAGGTAGATGCGGTTAAAAGTCGTGGCGGTGAAGTCGTTTTGTTTGGCGACTCTTATTCTGATGCTTATTTACACGCACTAGAGCTAGAAAAATCAGAAGGCCTCACTTTCGTTCATCCTTATGACGACCCAGATGTGATTGCTGGCCAAGGCACTATTGCCATGGAGATTTTGAATGAACATCCAGAGCCCATCGAAGCCATTTTCTGCTGCGTCGGTGGTGGCGGCTTATTAGCGGGCATTGCCGCCTACATCAAGCAACTACGCCCAGAAATCAAAATCATTGGCGTTGAAGCGATTGATGCTGATGCCATGACGCAATCTCTCAAAGCTGGCAAACGTGTAATGCTTGAACAAGTTGGTTTGTTTGCGGATGGTGCCGCTGTTAAGCAAGTAGGCGAACACACTTTCGCCTTATGTCAGCAATATGTGGATGAAATGATTTTGGTGGATAACGATGCTATTTGTGCTGCCATCAAAGATGTTTTTGAAGATAC
>JBDLQN010000083.1:0-4281 GCA_039800585.1 Pseudomonadota bacterium | reverse complement strand
CATCAGCAAAGCGATGACTTTATGCGAAGCAAGCACACGGAATTCACGCGCACTAAATTGTCGGGCATGGCGCAACAACTCACGCAAAATCTCATAGCACACGGTCTGCGCCGTCTTTAATTCACCGCGCCCCTTGCAGCTTGGGCAAGGCTCACAAAGAATATGCGCTAAACTTTCTCGTGTGCGTTTACGTGTCATTTCAACCAAACCTAAGGGTGAAAAATCATTCACGCCTATTCTTGCTCGATCTTTTTCAACGGCACGTTTCAGCTCGGCCAAGACAGCCTCACGATGCTCATCTTCTTCCATATCAATAAAGTCGATGATGATGATGCCACCCAAATTTCGAAGTCTTAATTGACGGGCAATACACTGGGAAGCTTCTAAGTTAGTTTTAAAAATAGTGTCAGCCAAACTCTTGCCGCTCACAAAACCACCCGTATTCACATCCACAGTGGTCAATGCTTCTGTTTGGTCAAAAATCAAATAACCGCCAGACTGTAACTCCACTTTACGGGACATCGCTTTTTCGATTTCTTCTTCTACGCTATACAAATCGAATAGCGGGCGTTCACCTTGATAATGCTCTAGACGAGACACTGCTCGTGCGGCATAAGACTCAGCAAATTCTTTTAATTTTTGATAGGTTTCACGGGAGTCCACCACAATACGATCGGTATTTTCATTCACCACATCACGCAAAACACGCATAGGCAAATTTAAATCTTGGAAGACTAAGGATCGGTCAGCAGCACCGCTACTAGCGGCTTGGATATTGGCCCAAACCTTGTCCAAATAATCAATATCAGCCAGCAATTCTTCATCGGTTGCCGTTTCTGACATGGTGCGAATAATATAGCCGCCGTGATGATGCGCTGGCAAAAGCCCAATCAAACGGTCACGCAAAAGCTCACGTTCCGCTTCATCTTCGATTCTTTGTGAAACACCGATATGTTCCTGCTGAGGCAAATAGACCAAGAAGCGCCCAGCGATGCTAATTTGCGTAGTCAAACGAGCGCCTTTACTTCCGATTGGCTCTTTCACCACTTGCACCATCAAAGATTGACCTTCGTGCAACACTTCTTGAATAGGCTTTTCTTGCTCAGGACTCGTACATTCGATGACATCCGCCACATGCAAGAATGCAGCGCGTTGCAAGCCCACTTCAACAAAGGCAGATTGCATGCCTGGCAAGACACGACAGACGGAGCCTCTATAAATATTACCCACCAGCCCCAAAGAGCTACTACGCTCGATGTGCAACTCTTGCACAACGCCCTCTTCCACAATGGCCACACGGGTTTCTTGCGGAGTGACGTTAATTAAAATTTCCTCACTCATATCAACTCACTTCAATATTTCAAATCTTTTTGCTTACAAAATCCGAATGCCCGCCTGTTCAAGCAGCATTGCTGTTTCGTAAATTGGCAGCCCCATCACACCTGAGTAACTGCCTTCAATTCTTTTAATCATGGTCGAAGCTAGACCTTGTATCCCGTAAGCGCCCGCTTTATCACGTGGCTCGCCAGTGGCCACATAAGCCAATATTTTAGCGTCTGACCATTCAGCCATTTCTACGCGAGTCGTCGAAATGGCTGTTGTGACGCCTTCTCGCGTAGCAACAGCAATGCCTGTGTGCACTTCGTGCCAGCGGCCTGACATTGCGCTCAACATTTGAAACGCCTCTTCATCGTCTTGCGGCTTACCCAAAATTCTACCATCGACACTGACGGTGGTATCCGCTGCCAAGACCGGATAAATCTCTGCGCCATCTAAACGCAATTTTGCAAAACACGCTTGGGCTTTTTCAGCCGCTAGCCTCACCACATAATGATGCGACAACTCATCGAGCAAAGGTGTTTCATCTACATCCGATGGCAACACCGTAAAGTTTAGCCCCATTTGCTGAAGCAATTCGGCCCGACGCGGGGAGCGTGAGGCCAGATAAATCGTTTTATTATTCATGTAATGAGCGTTGCCAAATGATGAAAGCTAGCATATTGTCATCAACTATAACAAAAGCCATCACAACCAAGTAAGAAATAAAAGAAACGAGAAAGAAAACATGTCTGAGTGGGCTTATCTTTTCAAAACAGGGGTCGCACTTTTTGCGATTGTGAATCCAATTGGGAATTTGCCAGTTTTTATCAGCGCCACCAATCAATGGTCTAAGCGCGATAAAGCTCACACTGCCAATATCGTTGGCATCACAGTTTTTACGGTGTTAGCAATCACCACATTTTTTGGTAACGACATTTTAGATTTTTTCAGCATTTCTATTCCCTCGTTCCAAGTAGGGGGCGGCATTTTGATTTTGCTGATGTCGATTAATATGATGCACGGCAAACAAAGCCACACCCGCCAAACCCCCGAAGAAGCACAAACCATGGCAGATAAAAGCGCAATTGCGATTGTGCCGCTGAGCATCCCTATTTATGCAGGTCCCGGCGCCATCAGTAGCGTGATTATCACTGCTGATAAAAGCGTTAATTTTATTCATCAGACCAGTTTATTGATCCCTATCGCTGTGGTTTCCTTGCTGGTTTGGGTCAGCCTCAGACTTTCCAGCAACATCACTCAATGGTTGGGCACTATTGGCATCAATATCATCACGCGCTTAATGGGCTTGATTTTGGCGGCAATGTCCGTGGAGTTTATTGCACACGGCATTACTGGCTTATTCCCCAATCTCGCTTAAGGCTGGTTTAGTCGCGCCTCAAAAGGTAAAATAGCGCGCTTTAAGCCTCAAGATTTTTCAATGATTTGGAAACCCAACACCACCGTCGCCGCGATTATCGAAAAAGATGGTCAATTTTTGATGGTGGAAGAAAATACCAATGACGGTGTGCGCATCAACCAACCAGCGGGTCACCTTGAAGATGGCGAAAGCCTATTTGAAGGCGTGACACGTGAGGCCTTTGAAGAAACCGCTCATGAGTTCATACCAACAGCACTGCTAGGCGTTTATCACTGGCAACGCCAAGACAAAGACATTACCTATTTACGTTTTGCCTTTATCGGTGAGGTAGGCAAACATCATACTGAACAAAAATTAGATGACGGGATTATTCGCGCAGTTTGGATGTCTTACGAAGAGCTTAAAGCCTCGCAAAATATTCACCGTAGCCCGCAAGTGTTGCAATGTGTTGAAGACTATTTAGCCGGTCAGCAATTTCCCTTATCTGTGATTACCCATTTTAATTAAACAAGCATCATGAAAAAACAAAAAGTAGTTGTCGGCCTTTCAGGCGGTGTAGATTCATCCGTAGCAGCTTTGTTGCTTAAACAGCAAGGTTACGACGTGATGGGTCTTTTTATGAAGAACTGGGAAGACGACGACACCGACGAATACTGCTCATCCAAACAAGACTTGATTGATGCGGTTTCTGTCGCCGACAAAATCGGCATTGATATTGAAGCTGTCAACTTCAGTAAAGAATACAAAGAGCGCGTATTCCAAAACTTTTTGGATGAATACCAAGCAGGCCGCACACCCAATCCTGACATCTTGTGTAATGCCGAAATCAAATTTAAGGCCTTTCTTGATCATGCCATGAATTTAGGCGCTGATTTAATTGCCACTGGCCACTATGCGCAAGTGCGTGAAAACCCTTTTGCAGCAGGCCAATATCAGCTACTAAAAGCGGAAGATGGCACCAAAGATCAGAGCTATTTTTTGTATCGTCTTAATCAAGCACAGCTTTCAAAAACTTTATTTCCTTTGGGAAAATTATTGAAGCGCGAAGTCCGTGAAATGGCACGCGAAGCAGGTCTAGCCACCAGCGAGAAGAAAGATTCAACTGGCATTTGCTTTATCGGCGAACGCCCTTTCCAAGAGTTTTTAAGTCGCTATTTGCCGCGCGAACCAGGTGAAATGAAAACACCAGATGGCAAAGTAGTGGGCAAGCATGACGGCTTAATGTATTACACGCTAGGCCAGCGACAAGGCTTAAAAATTGGCGGTTCTAAAGATAGTAACGGCGAACCCTGGTTTGTTGCACAAAAAGATATGCAAAACAATGAGTTGATTGTGGTGCAAGGCCATGACCATCCACTACTACTAAGCGATGGATTACGGGCTGGCCAAGTGCATTGGATTAGCGGCGAACCAGCAAAAACCAACTGGGTTTACGCAGCAAAAACACGTTACCGCCAAGCCGATGCGCCCTGTGAAATTGACCACTTGGGCCTTGATGAACAAGGTGAGGATTTTGTAGAAATTAAATTTGGCCAAAAACAATGGGCGATTACACCGGGCCAATCTGCTGTGGTTTATGAAAG
>JBDLQN010000082.1:0-4497 GCA_039800585.1 Pseudomonadota bacterium | reverse complement strand
AGAAAACCCAAGACTTCACCCTTGCTCAAAGTAAAACTTACATTGCTTACAGCCTCACGTCCTCCGTAAATACGGGTCAGGTGATTCGCTTCAACGGTCAAAGTAGTCATAAGAAATTAAAGACTCCACATTATTGGCAAGCGCCAAACATCAATATTTCAGGCCTATTTAAAAGGCACATTAAATTAAAAAAACGCCTGACAATTGTCAAGCGTCGATAATCGCCTTTTGCACAATCCAATACACATCCTTAAGTACCATTTTGAGCTTGATTATGGCTGCTTAGAAGCTGGAGCTATTGGAAAGTTTCTATATAAAAGCTATAGTCGGTTCTCATTATGGATGAACTTGCCCCCTCTGTCACGGACTAAGCATCAGTTACAACAAAAGGCTCACCCTTAAAATTCAAGTCTAGAAACGCCCAAACAATATGTACAAAAAATTAAAAAAATCAGCGCCGCTCAATTTTAAACTGCTAGTCACCATCCTTTCATTACTTGCCGTGCAAACCACGCTTAGTCCCACGGCTTGGGCAGAGGAAGCACAAACGCCGAGCAGCTCAGAGACTGCTCGAAGCAATATTGAAGCCATGTTCCGCTATTTGGCCGCTGAAGTTGCTGGCCAGCGAGGCGAGCTTGGCATCTCTTCCCGCCTTTTTTATGACTTAGCCAAAGCCACTCGCGACCCTCGTTTGGCGGAGCGTGCCGCCAAGGTAGCCTTATATAGCCAAATCCCTGGCATTGCAGTTGAGGCAACCAAACTTTGGGTGGAGCTCAATCCAGACTCAGTGGAAGCACAACAAGCCAGTACTCAGATGAACGTGATCACAGGCAATTTAGGCGCCGCGAAACCCTATTTGCAAAAACTGCTCACAAAAGAAGAAACGCGTGCTCACGGTTTCTTGTATCTCAATAACTTATTTGCAAGCCAATCCAATAAACAGGCCGTGCTGCAATTAGTCAAAGAGCTTGCGGCGCCCTACCAGTCACTCCCCGAGGCGCGCTTAACCACTAGCCAAGCAGCTTTTCAAGCAGGTGATTTAGCCCTCGCTTTAAATGAGGTGACAGCGGCCAATCAACTCCGCCCTCATTGGGAAATGGGCGCTATTCAGCAGGCTGATATTTTGCTCAGCCAATCGCCGACTGAAGCGATTGTATTTTATAAAAATTTTCTGGTGGATAACCCCAGTGCAAATGACGCACGTCTCAACCTAGCGCGCATTTTAATTAAACAGCAGCGCTACAAAGAAGCTAAGCCAGAATTGATGCAACTAGCAAAATTGGCAGACTCCAATCCAGAAATTTTAGTGGTGGTTGGTTTGTTGTCGGCTCAAAGCGATGCCTTAGCTGATGCTGAAAATTACTTTAAACAAGCGCTTGAAACAGACATTAAGGGCAAAAATCAGATTTACATGCACCTTGGGCAGATTGCTGAACGTAACAAAAACGACAGTGAAGCAATGAAATGGTATGGCATGGCAACACCACCGAGCAAAGAAACGCCAGTGCAGCAGGCTAATTTATATGTTGAAGCTAAAATCAGCATGGCAAATATCATTGCCAGAAGCAACGGTGCAGATGCGGCCATTGCTCTTTTGGATGAGCTGCGCGACCTTAACGATGCGCAATTAGCGCAAATCATTTCGGCACAAAGTGGTTTCTTAGTAATGGCAAAACGCTATCAAGAATCCTACGACTTGCTGGCCAAAGCAGTAGCCAATATGCCAGACATGGCTGACCTGATTTACGACCACGCGATGGCGGCAGAGCGCGTCAAAAAATATGCGGTGATGGAAACCCAATTACGCAAATTGATTAAAATGAAACCTCAGTTTGCTCAAGCCTACAATGCGCTTGGCTATTCATTTGCAGACCGGAATACCAAACTTGATGAGGCCAATACACTGATTTCAAAAGCACTAGCGCTGAGCCCTAATGACCATTTCATTATGGACAGCATGGGCTGGCTGCTTTATCGACAAGGCAAATTAGATAAGGCTTACGAATACCTTCAAGCGGCCTATGCAGCGCAGGCAGATGCTGAAATTGCTTCTCACTTGGGTGAAGTTTTGTGGAAAATGAACCGTCAAGATGAAGCCAATCAAATTTGGGAAGATGCTTTAAAAAATAATCCCGACAACGAAGTGCTGTTAAGCACCATCAAGAAATTCAAGCGTTAGCAGGCAAAGTGCGCGGCATCATTTACAACATAAGCATTAGCGCAGGCACATGCCTATTGCTGACGCTATCGGCTTGTGCAAATCTTAACTTGCACTCAGACACAGGCAATACAGTAGCGCCCCCCGCCGCATCGAATGAAATGGTCATCCCGCCCGAAGGTCACCAGCATTTACATGCGATTGCCGAGGTAAACGATTTTAAGATGTCTGGAAGAATTGGCATTCAAATGCAGGGCTACGGTCTTTCTGGCCCAATTCAGTGGCAACACACTACCAAGCTGGATGACATAGACTTATTTTCACCCTTTGGTGGCAAAGTGGCGCAAATCAATAAAACCGAAGAAGGTGTAACGCTTACCGCGCAAGACGGCAAAATATACCAAGCACAGGACACCGAAAGTCTGACTCAGCTTACCCTGGGTTGGCGCATTCCATTTGCCAGCCTTTCCGACTGGATTATTGGCCGCCCAGCCAAAGGCATTGCCAGCAATCTGAGCTGGGACGAGACTGGCAAACTGAATAAGCTCACGCAAGATGGTTGGGAAGTTAGCTACATGGAATATCAAAGCAAAAATAACTTGGACCTACCAAGCAAAATCAATTTACGTAATGCAAAAATGAATGTCCGACTTGTGATTGAACACTGGGATCTTGCACAAATAACCACAGCGCAAAACGCACCTTAAGCAGATGCAAATCCAACAACACTATCTTGATGAAGGCTTTCAAGCCTATCCAGCGCCTGCAAAAATCAATTTATTTTTGCACATTGTGGGTCGGCGCGCAGATGGCTATCACTTATTACAAAGCGTTTTCAGGCTGATTGATTTACAAGACACCATCTACATTCGCATCCGAGACGATGGTGAAATTCACCGCGCTAGCGAGCACCCAGATGTCCCTGAAGCACAGGACCTCACCATCCGCGCGGCCCATCTGCTCAAAGCCCAGGCAAACTGCTCACTAGGCGCTGATATTGCCATTGAAAAACGCATCCCCATGGGTGGCGGCCTAGGTGGCGGCAGCTCTGATGCAGCAACGGTTTTAATAGCGCTCAATTACTTATGGAAGCTCAATCTCAGCCGAAAAGCGTTAATGGAATTGGGGCTGCAACTGGGCGCGGACGTTCCTTTCTTTATTTTTGGCAAAAATGCTTGGGTTGAAGGCGTGGGAGAGAAAATCCAAGAGATTCCCTTGCCAGCCAATCACTACTTAGTCCTCACACCAAAAATTCACGTCTCAACCGCCCAAATTTTTAACGCCAAGGAATTGACAAGAAACACGTTTCCCACGACAATAGCGGCCTTTTCAGAAATGCAAGATTTCTTGCACAATGATCTGGAAGCGGTTGTTTGTCAGCAATACCCTGCGGTTAAAGCTTGTTTGGATTGGTTAAATCAATACTCAAAAGCCCGTATGAGTGGCTCTGGCGCCTCTGTTTTTATCGCGCAAAAAACAGAAGTTGAAGTGAATAACATCCTTCGAACGCTGCCTAAGAGAATTGCAAATACTGAATTATTTTGTGCTTCGTCACTCGGCTTAAATCAACATCCGTTGTATAATTTAACGTCTGAGCAGTAAGCAAAGAACAAATGGGGATTCGCCAAGCTGGTTAAGGCACTGGATTTTGATTCCAGCATACCTAGGTTCGAATCCTAGATCCCCAGCCATACAATATGAGCGTGTAAGTTTTACACGCTTTTTTTGTTTTTAATGACTAAAAAGGAATCCCGACTGTGGCCAAAGGCGACATGATGGTATTTACAGGCACGGCAAACCCTAAGCTTGCTAAAAACGTAGCAAAGCACTTGGGGTTGGAATTAGGCCGTGCAACCGTTGACCGTTTTAGCGACGGTGAAGTGATGGTGGAATTATTAGACAACGTTCGCGGTAAAGACGTGTTCGTGTTGCAGTCCACCTGCGCGCCTACCAATGACTGCAGCGATTCCTTATTTTGGCTATGCGCGTCAAGACCGTCGTCCTCGTTCAGCGCGTGTGGCAATTACAGCAAAAGTAGTCGCCAATATGCTTACCAGCGTTGGCGTTAATCGTTTGCTAACAATGGATTTGCACTCAGATCAAATCCAGGGATTTTTCGAAATTCCTGTGGACAACGTTTATGCCTCTCCGGTGTTGTTGGCTGATCTAAACAAGCTTAAATACCAAGATGCTGTGGTGGTTTCACCGGACGTTGGCGGCGTAGTTCGTGCCCGCGCACTAGCAAAACAAATGGGCGCAGACTTGGCGATTATCGACAAACGTCGTCCAAAACCTAACGTCGCAAAGGTAATGAATATTATCGGTGATGTGACAGGCCG
>JBDLQN010000081.1:0-4387 GCA_039800585.1 Pseudomonadota bacterium | reverse complement strand
TTTGCTTAACATCGAATCCGACCATTCAAGCCATCACCACAACGCGATGGTTTCATTTTTCCAAATTCTAGATATCGTTGATCGCACCGACTTAAAAGCCGAATTAATCCAAGAGCTTGATCGTCAAAAAGCCATCATGACAAGCTTGTTAGACAATCCTCAAATTAACGTCGAAGTTCTAAAACCAATACTCGAAAATATTCTCATCGTATCAGCCAAGCTACGTGGCATTTATACGAGAGTTGGCCAGCCCTTGCGTGAAAATGAATGGCTGATGGCGATTAGACAACGTGCGATTATTCCTGGTGGCCTTTGTGAGTTTGATTTACCTGCTTACCACTATTGGCTAGATAGCGCGCCAGAAGAGCGAAGAGAAGACCTTAAAGGCTGGCTGGACCATGTGCTACCAATTTATGAAGCCATCTCTATCATGATGAACATTCTTAGAGGAAGCGGCTCTCCCAGCCACAATTTAGCCACGCAAGGCTCTTTTCAACAAATGCTAGGTGGCGGCAAGCCCGCACAAATGTTGCAAATCAAGCTAGATGATGACATCAAATGCTACCCAGAAATCAGCGCCAATAAATATGCGATTAACATTCGCTTTATGTCGATGAACCGTTCTGAGAAGCCACATCCTTGCGACTTTGACGTGCCTTTCACGTTAACGCTCGGCAATTTGTAATCCATGTCCTCCGAAAAAAAACGCTTAGTCCCTTGCCCTGAGTGCGGATCACAAACGGAATTTAGCCCTACCAACCCGTTCCGCCCTTTCTGTTCAGAACGTTGCCGACTAATAGACTTGGGCGTTTGGGCAAGCGAAGGATATAAAATCCCTGCCCCGATTAGGCCCGAAGATCTAGATTCAGAAGAATTTAATTAACCATGAACAAACGACTTTCCGCTTTCATCTTTTTAATTATCTTCGCGCTACTCAGCGCGTGTGGAAAAAAAGAAACGCATATCGAAGTGAGCAACGCATGGACTAGAGCGACTCACGGTGAACAGGATGTAGGCGCAGCCTATATGACGCTTACTTCCAACACCGATGTCACACTCACCAGCATCGAAAGCTCAGTGACGGAAGATGTCGAGATTCATAGCATGCTCATGGAAAATGGCGTGATGAAAATGCGCATGCTGGATGAGCTTGCGCTCAAAGCCAACACCCCAGTCAATCTATCGCCAGGCGGCTTTCACTTAATGCTATTTGATTTAGAAAATCCACTCAAAGTGGGCGATCAAGTGCATTTCACACTGCATTTCAAAGATCAGCAAGGCAAAGAACTCACCGTCACTGCTGACAGTGAGATCAAAGAAGAATAGCTTTACTTCTGAGGCGTTGAGAACGGCACTAAGAAACGAGACTGCTGTGCCGCCCCCTCAACCATGAGTGTCATTTCCCAATCGCTGCGCCCCTGCACACACACAGGCAAAGTCACTTCTGCCACCCATTTATTCTCTGCAGTTTTAATCAATTGGTATCGATTAAATCCCATTTCCATGCCTTGCATGGCAAAGCCAGCATGAACGTTTTGTATCGTTTGCCCATCAAGAAAAAGCAACTCTAAATGCAGCGGCTTCATCACTTGTGGCGACTCTTTAAACCGCACTGAAAATTGAGCATTGCCACAAGATTGCACAATATCTGGACAAACGATTGCTGTCGGTTTTGTTTGGCTGTTTTCAGTTATCGCCACTTGACTATATTGCCTCCACAGCAACGCCGCCAATATGGCACCTCCGAGCAAACTCAACAAAATGATGATTTTCTTCATCGACTTAAATCAACCTTCCCATACCGCGCGCTGCATGGCAATGCCATGGGCGCCAGCAAGCCAAGCCTGATTTAAATGCTCTGGCTTTAGCCCACCCAGGGCGTAAACGGGCAGCGGATAATCCTGCTTTAATGCAGCAAAACTTTCCCAACCCAAAGTCAGCGCATCGGGATGACTCGCCGTCGGCAACACAGGTGACAGCAATACAAAGTCTAGCTGCAAGGCTTTTGCCTTTGCTAAATCTTGGGCATGGTGACACGAAGCAGCCACCAGCATATTGTCTGGTTTGTTCTTCATTTCAGCCAAAGCGACGCTATTCAAATGCACGCCATCCGCTTCAGCCGCCTGCACTAAATCGACTGCCGCATTGATTAAGACTTTTGCCTCATATGGATGCGCCAGCCTAAGCACTTTTTTAGAAAAGGCCAGCAAAGCATCTGGCTCTAAGTTTTTCTCACGCACTTGAATCAATTTTAGGCCTGAATCCAACTGTTGTTTTAGCTTATCAAAAAAAGCCATCTCACCCATTTCATGGGCATTGCTGATGGCGTAAATAGGGGGCAATTTTAATGCGTTCAGAATTGGCGCGTTGGCAGGCAGCATGGGCTCAACGGTTAGGCGTTCTGGGCGCTGCCAACTTAGCTGCTGACCTTCACGCCCTTCAGGGTTACCGCCCCACGCTCGAACGATAAAAAAGTGTAATTTGACTGTTTTTTCTGGATATTCAAAAGTCCGCACCAGCCAAGGATAGGCGGTTTTAAGTTGCACCCCCAGCTCCTCATCCAACTCGCGACTCAAAGCTTGAATAGGCGTTTCGCCCGCTTCAATCTTGCCGCCAGGAAATTCCCACCAACCTGCCCAAGCTTTACCCTCTGGTCGACTAGCGAGCAAGACCATGCCGTCTTCTCGGGTTAAAACAGCGGCAGCAACATGTACGATGGAATTTGACACTAAAGGTTTTGTTGAGAGGTTAATGCCATACGCCCAGCATAATCGCGCGCAAATTGATAAGCCACACGGCCACTACGAGCGCCTCTTGTCAGCGAGAACATCAAAGCAGCTCGACGCGTTTCTTCATTGAAATCTTTTACACCTAATTGCGCCAGCCAATGCTCGGCGACACGCAAATATTCATCTTGGTCAAAAGCATAAAAAGAGAGCCACAAACCAAAACGTTCGGATAAAGAGATTTTTTCTTCTGAAGTCTCGCCTGGGCGAATTTCTTCTCCCACATATTGGGTTTCCAAATTTTCAGCCATGAATTCTGGCATCAAATGTTTGCGATTGGAGGTTGCATAAACCAGCACATTTTCAGAAGTGGCCGAAATAGAACCATCCAAAACAACCTTGAGTGCTTTATATCCTGGGTCTGAAGCTTCAAAAGAAAGGTCATCACAAAAGATGATAAAGCGCTCTGGGCGATTGCTAATTAAAGCCACAATATCTGGCAAGGCGACTAAATCTTGCTTGTCCACCTCGATAATACGCAAACCAGCTTTAGAAAACTCACTTAACAGCGCTTTTACTAAAGTGGATTTACCAGTGCCACGAGCACCAGTAAGCAACACATTGTTAGCAGGAAACCCTTTAACAAACTGTGCTGTATTTCGAACGATTTCTGCTTTTTGTGCATCGACATTACAAATATCCGCAAGCTGTATTTTGTGTGGATGTGGCACGGCATGTAGATGTCCTCGGCCTTGCAGAACCTGCCAACGCCAGGCCAAAGCACTCCAGTCAATCGCCGCGTCAGATGCTGGCAAATAATCAGCCAGCCTGTCTAAAAGGGCTTCAGCACGAAGGATAAGATGCGCTAAATCAGCCATTAAGAACGATAATCCGCATTAATTTTGACGTAATCATATGAGAAATCACAGGTCCATACGGTGGCTTCTGCTTTGCCTCGATTAAGCACTACACGCACTAAAATTTCAGGTTCTTTCATTACGGCCGCACCTTGTGCTTCTTGATAGGCCGCTGCACGACCACCGTGCTCAGCAACCAAAACATCGCCTAGATAAAGCTGCATATTATTCACATTCAAATCCTCAACGCCCGCATAGCCAATTGCGGCCAAAATACGTCCTAGATTTGGGTCAGAGGCAAAGAAAGCTGTTTTAATTAAAGGCGAATGCGCAATCGCATAGCCCACTTTTCTGCACTCCTCGACGTTCTGACCTGCCTCCACTTTTACTGTCATAAATTTAGTTGCGCCTTCACCATCACGCACAATCGCTTGTGCCAACAAAATGGCGACTTCAGTCATCGCGTCTCGCAATTGCTCATACTCTGGCGTGTTCGCTTGAATTTCGGCGACACCTGATTGGCCAGTTGCCATCAAAATCAATGAGTCATTAGTTGAAGTATCGCCGTCTACCGTGATGCAATTGAATGAGCGGTTTACCGCATGGTCAATCAATTGATTCAGTGCTTGCTGGCTGATCGCAGCATCTGTGGCGATGTAGCCCAGCATGGTCGCCATATTCGGGTGAATCATGCCTGAACCTTTTGAAATGCCAGTAATGGTAATAGTCTTGCCTCCAAGCTGAATTTGCTTAGAGTAGCCTTTAGCGACGATATCTGTGGTCATAATGGCTTCCGCCGCATTC
>JBDLQN010000080.1:0-4401 GCA_039800585.1 Pseudomonadota bacterium | reverse complement strand
GCGTCTTCAGCCAACACGCTTTTAAGTAAGGGTAAAACCTTATCAATCCAGCCTTGCTGATAAGGCGGGTCAACAAACACCACATCAAATTTTTGGGATGTTTGTGTCAAAAACTGCAAGGCATCGGCATTCAAAATCTTGGCGCTGGTAGCTTTTAGCTGCAGCTGATTATCCATCAAGGCTTGATACGCTGGTCTAGACTTTTCAATCAACACTGTTTGCTTGGCGCCGCGAGACAAGGCCTCAAACCCCATCACCCCAGTGCCTGCAAATAAATCGAGGCAAGTTAGTCCATGCAAATCTTGCCCTAACCAATTAAAAGCAGTTTGGCGAACGCGGTCAGGCGTGGGGCGCAAACCATCGACATCAGGAAACTTAAGCAAACGGCTACGCCATTCACCTGCGCTGATGCGGACTGTGTTATTGGCTTTATTGCCTGATTTATTATTGAGCGCCGACAATCACCGTCACCATTTTGTCTGTTTGAATGCGACGGTTGAATGCCTCTTTAATTTGCGCGGCAGTCACTTTGTTCACATTGTCATTAAAGCTATCTAAATAATCGAGTGGCAATTTATAAAAACCAATCAGCGCTAAATAATCCAAAATCTTACTGTTGCTATCAATGCGCATAGGGAAGCCACCCACCAAGTTTTGCTTGGCGGCCTTAAGTTCGCTTTCTGTCACGCCATTTTTCATAAATTTATCCAAAGTCTCTCGCACCACAGACAGCGCCGCATCGGCCTGATCTTTCTTGGTTTGCAAGCCAATTTGAAACTGACCTAAGGCTGCCATCGGCATGAAGTAGCTGTAAACGCTATACACCAAACCGCGCTTCTCACGCACCTCTTCAGTTAAACGAGAAACAAAACCGCCGCCACCCAAAACATAGTTACCGACATATAGCGGGAAAAAATCAGGGTCGCCACGTTTCATGCCAGGATAACCCATCAATATATGAGCTTGTGTGGCAGGGTGGGCAATCCTTTGTTCGCTTGCTGCAGATGGGTAAGTCACCGTCGGCAAGTCTGCTGGCTTATCTGCTTTGGGTAAGTCCAAAGCAATTTTTTCAGCAATCTGCTCAGCTTGCTCACGGCTCATATCCCCCATTAAGGCGATGACTGCACCCTGCGCGCCATAATAAGTTTTATAAAACTTGAGCACATCGTAACGATCGATTTTCTGGATATGCTCTGGCTCGGCATCAAAACCATAAGGGTGGCTGCCAAATAAGGCTTTGGTATAAGCCTTGTCCGCAATGGTTTCTGGCTGTGTTGCCGCCTCTTTTAGACCTGCAATCACTCGTGCTTTTTCACGGGCTAATACGTCCTCTGGAAAATCAGGCTTCTGCAAAATCTTGATGTATAAATCCAAGGCTTTGTCTCGCTCACGCCCGCTGCTCAAAGTACGCAACTTAAAGCTGGCCTTATCATCATCCACGCCACCGCCCAGTTGGGCGCCAACATCAGCAAACTGCTTAGAAATTTTTTCGTCAGATAAGCCCGCAGCACCCAAGCTCATTAAATGACGAGTAATGCCAGAAACGCCTGGTTTAGCAGCGTCGTCTCGGGCACTCCCTGCATAAAAGTTGGTGCTAATGTCGATAATCGGCAAATCGTGATTTTCAACAAAATAGACTTCAGCGCCCCGACTAGTCTGCCACTGCTGAATTTTTAAGCCAGCATGTGCTGCTTGGCTGGCAAATAAAAAAATGATTAAAAAACCACGCAATAGATTAGTGAACATGTGGTTTTCCTT
Source organism: Pseudomonadota bacterium (assembly GCA_039800585.1). Taxonomy (GTDB): domain Bacteria; phylum Pseudomonadota; class Gammaproteobacteria; order Burkholderiales; family Methylophilaceae; genus Methylopumilus_A. Next base: position 2,643 of record JBDLQN010000080.1, on the reverse strand, counting down.
TCGGCGCATTGTCATTTGGATCAATCGGCTGAGGGTCTAAAGTCGCCACTGTCATGTTGTCTTGATTAAAGTATTTTTGTGCAACTGCCTGCACTTGCGCTGCCGTAACGGCCTGCAATTTGGCTGGATAGTCTTGCAACAATCGCCATGAAAAACCTGCGGTTTCTAGCTGACCAATTTGCATCGCTTGATAAAACATGGAGTCACGCTGATATACATCTGCCGCAATCACTTGCGCTTTAACACGAAGCAATTCTTCTTCCGTCACCCCAGTGGTTTTGATTTTTTCAATTTCTTGCAAAATCGCAGCCTCTAAATCCGCCACTGTCTTGCCTTCTGAAGGTGTGGCATCCAATACAAAAATTGAATGACGGCCGCGCTGTATCATGTCGTAGCCTGCATCGACATCTACCGCAATTTGCGACTCACGAACCAAATTTTGGTTAAGCCGCGCTGAAGCATTGCCATTCAGCACTGCGGCCAAAATCTCAAGCGCATAAGGGTCAACATCTTTATCCGCATCCTGCAAAGCTGGCACATGAAAGCCCATCAAAACATAAGGCAATTTTGCTGGCGCTTTGACAATTACACGGCGCTCACCTTTTTGTTCAGGCTCAATCTGTGGTTTGCGGGCAGGCAATGCATGTGGTTTGAGCTTACCGAAATATTGCTTCGCCAGCTTAAGGACATCAGCCGCATTGACATCACCAACGACGACCAAAGTCGCGTTATTAGGGGCATACCAATTTTTGTACCACTCGCGCGCATCATCCGCGGTCATGTTTTCTAAATCATTCATCCAACCCACCACTGGGCGGCCATAAGGGTGAACGTGATAAATTGTCGAGTTAAATTGCTCGCTCACCTTAGATTGAGGCTTGTCTTCTGTACGCCAGCGACGCTCCTCCATCACCACCTTAATTTCTTTAGCAAACTCTTCATTGCTAAAGTTAAGGTTAGCCATGCGATCCGCTTCCAGCCTTAACGAGAGCGGCAATTGAGATTTCTCAAGTTGCTGGTAGTAGGTGGTTTGATCTTGCGCCGTAAAAGCGTTCTCTTTGCCGCCAGCAGCAGCAACCAAGCGTGAAAATTGACCAGCAGGCACCTCTTTAGTCCCTTTAAACATCATATGCTCAAGCACGTGTGCCACGCCTGTCTTGCCATTGACTTCATCCAAAGCGCCTGCACGATACCAAACTTGAGACACCACCACCGGTGCGCGATGGTCTTCTTGAACAACGATTTTTAGCCCGTTATCCAATTTAAATTCTTGAATTTCCGCATGCGCTAGCCAAGGCACAAAGCCTGCCAACAGCCCCATCAGGAAAGCGTTAATTTTTAAAATTTTCACCTAATTTAATCTCCTAAATCGACAAGCATTATAGCTGCCATCAAGATTTAAAGCCTGTTAATCAAATGCTACGTGTTACGACAAAAGCCAACTTCATTTAGTTCTGTAGCTTTTTTCTGCTATCGCCGCATGAAGCATGGCAAGACATCACGATTACGACTAAAATACTGCTAATTCATTGCGCGGTATTTTATGTTCAACTTTTTCAAAAAAGACAAAACCCCCGCGCCCGCCGAAAAAGATCTGCAAGCGGGCAACCCAGAACAGCCAGCTGTCACGACTGAGGCCAATGTGCCGCAAGCTGACGAGCCTCAAATCTCTTGGACTGAGCGCCTTAAAAAGGGCTTATCAAAAACTCGCAGTCAATTAGGCAAGCAACTCACTGGCTTATTTAGCGGTGGAAAAATTGATGAAGACGTTTACGAAGAACTAGAAACCATCTTGCTCACTTCAGATGTTGGTGTTACTGCAACACAGGCTTTGTTAGAAGATATTCGCAACCGCGTAAAACGCCAATCTCTGGACGACACATCTCAGCTCAAATCGGCGCTCAAAGAAGCTTTGTTAGACTTGCTCTCGCCGCTAGAAAAGCCCCTCAATACGAATACGCACAACCCTTTCATCATTATGCTCACTGGGGTAAACGGTGCTGGCAAAACCACCACCATAGGAAAATTGGCGCATTTATTCCAAGCTGAGGGCAAATCTGTATTGATTGCAGCAGGCGATACTTTTAGAGCCGCCGCCCGCGAGCAGCTTCAGGCTTGGGGTGAGCGTAACAATGTGCATGTGGTGGCCAGTGAAGGTGGCGACCCTGCCGCTGTGATTTTTGATGCCATCAACTCTGCCAAGTCCAAAGGGATAGATGTGGTACTTGCTGACACCGCAGGACGCTTACCAACGCAACTTAATTTGATGGAAGAAATCAAAAAAGTGCAACGCGTGATTGATAAAGCCGCGCCAGGAGCGCCGCACGAGGTGTTGTTGGTACTCGATGCCAATACTGGTCAAAACGCTGTTATGCAAGTCAAAGCTTTCGACGATACGCTAGGTGTCACAGGCTTGGTGTTAAGTAAGCTAGACGGCACTGCCAAAGGCGGGGTGATTGCCGCAATCGCACAAACCCGTCCGATTCCCATTCGATATATCGGGGTGGGTGAGTCCATTTCTGATTTGCGCCCATTTAAAGCAAGTGAGTTTGTAGAGGCATTATTTGAATGATTAAATTTGACCAAGTAAGCAAACGCTACCCTGGTAGCTTTGACGCAATTAAAAGCGTTTCTTTTGAGATT
>JBDLQN010000079.1:0-4802 GCA_039800585.1 Pseudomonadota bacterium | reverse complement strand
TTTAACGCGTGAAGATATGTTGCGTGAACTGGAATTGTTACCAGCGTGGAGGCTTAACCAGCCTGTAAGTCCGCCGCTGCAAATGGACGCTCAAGCACCAGTTATTCAAGAGGCTGAAGCGACAGCAGCGAAAGAATTAGTGCAAAACACAGTGCCCGATATTGCCAATATGGATTGGGCAGCACTTAATCAATATGTTACGGGGTCTGGCGACCAAAACGCCGATTGGCTATTTGTGACCGACACCGGTATCGAAGGCGATGCAGCAATTTTGCTCGATAAAATGCTCATTGCGATTCAGTTGCAAAGAGGCAAAAATGTTTACTTAACCCAGTTAAGCGAACTGCCATATTTTAAATTGCGTGGCAAATTGCATCAATATGAAGGCTTTGATTTAATCGCCAGCTACGCCCCAGCACACTTGCTCACGCAAACCCAAGATAAAGCCAAAGCTTGGGCAGATTTGTGTTTAGCAAGAGATACTGTACAAGCGATGAAATAGGCTGACTTCACTGCCAATTCCCTATAAAATTCGCCCTCTTAAATTTAATTTGAAAAAACATTGTTATGCGTGCCTCTCAATTTTTTATCGCGACCCAAAAAGAAGCGCCTCAAGAAGCAGAACTTGCTAGCCATCGTTTAATGCTTCGCGCGGGCTTTATCAAGCGTTTAGGCGCTGGCCTTTATACTTGGATGCCGCTTGGTTTGCGTGTGTTGCGCAAGGTGGAAGCGATTGTGCGCGAAGAGATGAATAAGGCGGGCGCGCTTGAGTTGTTAATGCCAGCTGTGCAGCCTAAAGAGCTTTGGGAAGAAACAGGTCGTTGGGCAGTGTTTGGCCCCCAAATGTTGAAGATTCAAGACCGTCACGAACGTGATTTTTGTTTTGGCCCAACCCATGAAGAAGTGATTACTGATATCGCGCGTCGCGAAATCAAAAGTTATAAACAACTGCCGCTCAATTTTTACCAAATTCAAACTAAATTCCGTGACGAAATTCGCCCACGTTTTGGGGTAATGCGTGCCCGTGAATTTATGATGAAAGATGCCTATTCATTCCATACCAGCTTGGCTTCTTTAGAAGCAACTTATGCAGTGATGTATCAAGCGTATTCCAATGTGTTTACACGATTAGGCCTTGAGTTCCGTGCTGTGCGTGCCGATACTGGCGCGATTGGTGGCGATGGTTCACATGAATTCCATGTGCTGGCGGATTCTGGTGAAGATGGTTTGGCGTATTGCCCAAATTCTGATTACGCTGCCAATGTTGAGTTGGCTGAAGCCCTAGCCCCTGCCACACCACGCGCGGCGGCTAGCCAAGAAATGAAATTGTTTGATACACCTAAGCAAACTAGCTGCGAAGATGTCGCCGCTTTGTTGGGCGTAAATCTGACCAATACGGTCAAATCAATCGCATTAATCGCCGAAGGTAAATTCTATTTATGCTTGCTTCGTGGCGACCACAATTTGAACGAAATTAAAGTGGGTAAATTGGCTGGCTTGCCTGATTTCCGCTTTGCGACAGAAGAAGAAATTCGCGCTAACTTAAATTGCCCACCTGGCTTTATCGGCCCTGTAAACGTTGGCGCTAATGTGACAGTTATTGCAGACCGTACAGTTGCTGCAATGAGCGACTTTATCTGTGGCGCGAATCAAGCAAAATTCCACTTACAAGGCGTGAATTTTGGCCGTGATTTGCCAGAGCCAAGTGTGGTGGCAGATATTCGTAACGTAGTGGCTGGCGACCCAAGCCCAGATGGCAAAGGTGAGTTGGCCTTATGCCGTGGGATTGAAGTCGGTCATATTTTCCAATTACGCACGAAATATGCCCAAGCCATGAACGCGACTTACTTGGACGAGCAAGGCCAAACGCAGGTGATGGAAATGGGTTGTTATGGCATTGGCGTCTCACGCATTGTGGGCGCAGCGATTGAGCAGGGCAATGATGAGCGCGGCATTATTTTCCCAGCCAGTTTAGCCCCGTTCCAAGTGGCAATTGCACCGATTGGCATGGACAAGAGCGAGGCGGTGAAAGAGGCAGCAACTAAGCTTTATCAAGAGCTATTGGCAGCGGGCGTTGACGTGCTGTTAGATGACCGCGGTGAACGTCCAGGTGTGATGTTTGCTGAAATGGAATTGATGGGCATTCCGCATCGCGTAGTGATTGGTGACCGTGGCTTGCAAACAGGTCAGGTGGAATACCAAGCTCGCACTTCAACCGAAGCGCAAGCAATCCCTCTTAACGAAATTGCAGCATTTGTTCAGAAAGCATTGCAATAGCTCGAAAAAACTAAAGCCATTCATGCGTTCAGCATGGGTGGCTTTAATCTCAGTTCTTTTTATCCCCAATGCCTGCTTGGCAGGCAATCAGCAAGAAGAAGCACTTTCAGTCAGTGTTCGTGCAGGTTTGCATCGCGCTGTTAGTGATTTTGCGGCGCCAGAGTTTTCAGACCCCGTCGCAGGCCAGTTGTGGCTCAAAGCCATGTTACCCAAGCTGCAAAAGCACATCCCTGAGCGACAAATAAGAGAAGACTTTCTTCAAACTGTGCATTATGAGGCGCTGCGCGCTGGCCTAGACCCACAGTTGGTGCTTGCCTTAATTCAAGTTGAAAGTGGTTTTAATAAATATGCTGTTTCATCGGCGGGTGCGCGAGGTTTTATGCAAGTGATGCCGTTTTGGCTGGCGAGCATAGGGGCATCTGACCAGAATCTATTTCATCTTCGAACTAATTTACGCTTTGGATGCACCATATTGCGCCATTATTTGGATATGGAGCATGGCAATTTGAATCGTGCTTTGAGTCGCTATAACGGCGACGTCAATCAGCAAAATTACGCCAACTCCGTGATTTCTTTATGGCATGGCAATTGGGCGTATCGTCAATAACCAAGCCTGATTCAGGCAGGTTGACACTTTTTATAGGAAAAAAAGTGTTTACTTTAGAAACTTTTTCGTACTAGTATGCGTTTCAGCGGTTTTGTTGATGCAAGGCCCTGAAGATTAGATGCAAGGCTTTTGCACAATCGCTAATAGCTGTTCTGTTTTTTATTTTTTAATTTAAAGAAGTAGAAAAAGAAGTACAACTAGAGGAGATAAGTATGTCAAAAGTAACTGCATTGTCTGTAAGTATCGCTGTACTCGGTGGTTTGTGGGCTTATTTAGCATTAGGTCCATTGGCTGGTTCTGTGTTGGTTTGGGCTGGCTTTATCGCTTGGGGTGCGTTCTTCCACAGTGGCGGTGATGATGCCGCATTGCAAAAAACAATCGCAGGTATGATTTACGGTGCTGTACTTGCTGGTGTTGCGTTGCATTTAGTGGGTGCAAATCCACTAGGTTTGGAAGGCCCTGTTGGCCCAGCAGTTTATATCGCAGTCACAGTCTTCTTCTTAGTGGCTGTCGCAGGGGTCAATCTTCTATCATGTGTTCCAGCAAACGTGTATGGCTATGCGGCAACAGCAGCTTATGCCTTACAAACCGCAGGTGCTGGTAGCGTCACAGCAACAGATTTAACAAACCCAGTATTGCTTGTGTCTTTGTCTTCTGTGCTTGGTGCAGTATTCGGTATGGTGTCAGGCAAAGTGGCAGGTGCACTTGGTAAGTAATCGGTAAATAAAGAATTTACCCAATAAAAAAACCGCCTTCGGGCGGTTTTTTTATTCATGCTGGCAAATCTATTTTTGATCACCAAAAATCTTGAATCCATAAAACGTACCAAATTCACCCTCAGGCTCGTGATAAACAAAAAACTGATTGTTGGTATAAGCTAAGCCCGCGATGTGATTTTGTGAGCGCAGTTTCAAGGTTTTTGGCAGTTCGCTCCTAGCCACATATTTGCCAGCAATATCAAAAATGAGGATGGCTTTGTGATCCACATCCAGAACGGCCAGTTCCTCACCCTTAATGCCAGTATAAGCGGCATGATAGTCAGCAATGTCATCAAACTGGGCTTGGGCAGCTTTTAGGTCTAACTGAATTTCGCTCACTTTTTCGGTGCTATTTAAATCCACCACCAAAATCACGTTGCTGCGACCTTGTTTGGCGAAATAGTGATTAGTCTCTGCATCGTAAGTGGGGATGGTAGAAGCATCACCAAAAGCAGCATTAAAGCCAGAAATGTCACGTGAAGATTCTTTTAGATTGCCTTTGTCATCCAGATCTAAAGCAAAAACGCCAGTATTAGGCGAAAAGCCTGCATTACTAGAAATATTGTAGGTGACAGTCTCTAGCTGGCGTGTCACGGTATTGAAGTAAATCGAGCGGTTATCAAAACCAGGTTTGGCTGACTGGATATATTTCCCATCGGCGCTATAAACATGAATTTCCGACTTGGAAATAGGGGCTTCAGTCTCGCTGCCCATGGGCGCTAAGCCGCCGTCTGCGACGTAGTAGCGGTCGTATATAGGCATGTAAGCAATCGACATGGGTTTAGATGTCGGTTTTTTTGCTAAAGTAATTTTGGATGATACTTCAGCATTTTCTAAAACTTGTGCCTGCGCAGCAATTGATGAAAGAGACACTAAAAGCGTGCCAATAACAAAGTGAAGGTTCATTTTTTTACTCATAATGATGTCAACTAACTCGTAGGCAATTTGGTTGTGTAAGAGTTCATTATTTTGCCTTTGATTGCTACACAGAATCAATTGGCACGTTCGATTAACATGGCATCGCCATAACTAAAAAATCGATACTTTTCTTCAATCGCGTGTTGATATGCGTGCTTGATGTTATCACTGCCAGCAAAAGCCGAAACTAACATCATCAACGTGCTTTTGGGTAAATGAAAATTGGTGAGTAAGCGTTCCAC
>JBDLQN010000078.1:0-7804 GCA_039800585.1 Pseudomonadota bacterium | reverse complement strand
AGATGCATTTTTACCACCGACAGAAGGTACGTCTACGTTACGTAGATTTTCGAATGGAATCACGTGGGCTGACATAAAGACTCTCTCCATCTTTTATGCCTCATTTCAGCAATCGAGGCATAAATTTATTGTTTTCATAAGGTTACGCAATAGACGAAAGCTTTTGGTGAGCCTGTCTAATCGCGTGTTTAATAGAAGGCGTATTTTGCCCTAATATCGGGCGCTCTGTCACGCTTATCAATGCGACCTAGATCAAATAAATCAAAAAAAGATTGCTCACTATCTTTTTCTGGATGACTTTTGTTTTGAGGTTTTTAGATGGAAGGGGCTATTTGTCTTTAGTTTTGCAGGTTTGGCAGGCGGATTTTTGGTGGAAATGATCGCGCCCTGAGTGACTTGAATGGCTTGCGTGCCAATTTCAACGAGCTGATTAGCTCTTATTTTGGCTGTTTTGCGCAGGTCAATTTCGCCATCAACTTTAACTAGGCCATCGGCCACCATCATTTTGCCTTGGCCACCGCTATCTGCAATGCCGACAGCTTTGAGCAGGTTGCAAAGTTCTATATATTCACTATTTAATTTAAAAACAATTGCTTGCATTTATTTTCTATTCTTAATTGTTAATATTTATCTGTGTAGATTGATATGGGTTTTTACTAATTCGCTAGCCTGTTTTCTAAACCGGCAGCCACCTGTATCTTTCACCCACATGTGAAGTAAGCCTATAAAGAATAAGTGCGTGTCCATGGCTAACTCGGCGGGGGATTGATTGGCTCTTAGTTGGCCCTTTTCTTTGGCTCGAGTGTAAAGCTGCTCAATTTTTTCGGTAATCCTGGCGCAGTTATCTAGCATTTGGTCGAGCACCTCGACGAGGTCATCTACGTATTCACATTTAATCATCAGAATTTCGTAGGTTTGCCTAGTTTCTAAACTCTCATTCAGGGTCTCTATCGTGCCGTTCAAAAACTGAATGAGCTGTTCAAGTGGGTCGTCTATGTTCTCGAGTTGTAGGTTTTCATCCATGCGGTCTATCAGCGGCAAAAATACTTGCTCACGCATAGCGGTGAAAATCTCTTTTTTATTGGCGAAGTGCCAATAAATGGCACCTCTAGTCACACCAGCTTCAGCAGCAATTTGTTCCATGCTAGTGCGGCTCACGCCTCGCGTTAAGAACGATTGGCGTGCAGCCTCGATAATTTTTAGCCTAGTTAATTCGGCATTTTCTTTGGTGTTTCTAACCATCAATAAACCCTAAAATAAGCTTGAGTAATTTAGTTGGGAAATTGTCATTTACATACAACAATGTTTGTATATAATATACATTCAATATTGTATGTAAACAAGATATATTTTAGTTATTTCTATTAAAGACAAGAGGTTATCAATGCGCCTTGCAAAAAAACACTATGCTGGATTGTCAACATCATTGTTGGTGGCTGTTCTCACTACGCTATTTGTGGGGGCTTGCGGCAAAAAAGAGGCTGGCAATGCGCCTAATATGGCGGGCATGGTGATGCCTGTGGGTGTGATTGCAGCGCAGTCAACGAGTGTGCCTATCACGGCAGAGGCGGTTGCGCAGACTGAAGGTGCTAAAGAAGTGGAGATTAGGCCGCGAGTAGGTGGCATCTTGCTAAAACGCATGTATGAAGAAGGTGCAGCCCTTAAAGCGGGGCAGTCCATGTTTCAAATCGATCCTGTGCCATATCAAATTGCCCTGCAGCAAGCGAAAGCAGCGCTAGCTGCGCAGCAAGCGCGAGCAGAGCAGGCTGTAAGAGAAGAAGCGCGTTTGCACGGTTTGTTGGCTTCGCAATCCATCAGTCAGCGCGAATACGATAACGCCACGTCCGAAAAAGCTGCAGCTGCGGCTAATTTGCAGCAGGCGCAAGCTAATGTGAAAGAGGCTGAGCTTAATTTGTCTTATACCAATGTGACTTCGCCTATTTCTGGCGTTTCTGGTCGCTTTCAATTCTCTGAGGGTGCGTTAGTCGCAGCCAACACCAGCTTGTTAACCACTGTCTCGCAAATCTCGCCAATTTGGGTGAGATTTAGCTTGTCTGATAGCGAAGTGAAAGCGCTTGGCGGCCATCTCGATGCTAAAAGCGTCAAAAGTGTTAATTTGATTCTGCCTGACGGTTCTGAATATAAACAAAAAGGGCAGATTAACTTTTCTGCTAGTCAAATCGATCCTAAATTAGGGACGCAGCAATTGCGAGCAAGCTTTGAAAATGCTGACCATCAGCTTTTGCCAGGCCAGTTTGTGCGTGCGCGTATTGCAACAGGTATGCGTAGTGGGGTTTATCTGCTACCGCAAACGGCGGTGATGACAGGCGACCAAGGTAAATTTGTGTTTGTGGCTGAAAAAGCCAAGGATGGCAAAACAGTTGCTGCGGTTCATCCCGTCAAAGAAGCGGGGTCGCAATCTCAGAACTGGGTGATTACAGAAGGCTTGAAAGAAGGCGACCAGGTCATTGCGGACAATTTAATCAAAGTTCGTCCAGGCGCACCAGTTAACCCTCATCCTTTTGCTGTGGCTAAATAAAGAAAGCATAGACCATGACTAGATTTTTTATCACAAGGCCTATTTTTGCCTCCGTGTTATCCATCATTATCGTGCTTTCTGGTTTGGCGGCCGCATTCAAATTGCCGATTGCGCAATACCCTCAAATTGCACCACCCACAGTCACTATTACTGCAAGCTATCCCGGCGCTAGCGCGGACACGCTAGCTAAAACCGTAGCTGCGCCCATTGAAGAACAGCTAAGCGGCGTTGATAACCTGCTGTACTTTAACTCCAGCGCTGACTCTAGTGGCACCTTGGTGATTACAGCAACGTTTGAAGTGGGCACCAATGTCGATCAAGCGACTTTTAACGTCAGTAACCGCGTCAATATTGCAACGCCTCGTTTGCCAGATGAGGTGCGTCGTAATGGCTTAATTGTTCAGAAAAAATCTAACGATATTCTTTTGGTGGTAATGCTGACATCAAAAGACAAACATCATGACCGTTTGTTCTTGAGCAACTACGCCACCCTGAATGTGATGGATGAAGTTAAACGCGTGAAGGGTGTGGGAGATGCCACTATTTTTGGTGGGCAAGATTACTCTATGCGCGTTTGGTTGCGTCCAGACCGTATGGCGCAGTTGGGTGTGACGACTAGCGATATTTCCGCGGCCATTACTGCGCAGAACAATCAATATGCAGCGGGTCGTATCGGTCAAGAGCCAGCGCCGGCCAGTCAGCAATTGGTCTATACCGTGACAGCTAAAGGGCGCCTAGTGGATCCGGCGCAGTTCGCCAAGATGGTCCGAATGGCGTGCTTTATCTTAAGGATGTTGCGCGTATCGAATTAGGTGCTCAAAACTACAATGTGTCATCAACGCTTGATGGTACGCCTGGTGTGGCAATTCCTATCTTCTTGCAAGTCGGCGCAAACGCACTAGAAACAGCCAAAAATATCAAGCTAAAAATGGCGGAGCTTAAGCAAGCATTCCCAGCTGGGATGGAGTTCTCAATCCCTTATGACACCAGCGACTTTGTTAAAGCGACGATGAACGAAGTGTTCCATACTTTTGGCGAAGCTTTGGTTTTGGTGGTGTTGGTGGTGTTCCTATTCTTGCAAAGTTGGCGCGCCACTTTAATTCCAATTATTGCCGTGCCTATTTCGCTGATTGGTACTTTCGCTGGACTCTACCTATTTGGTTTTTCAATCAACTTGCTGACACTGTTTGCCATGATTTTGGCCATTGGTATTGTGGTCGATGATGCGATTGTGGTGCTAGAGAACACAGAGCGATTGATGCGTGAAGAGGGCTTAAAGCCTCTACCAGCAGCGATTAAATCTATCGAGCAAGTGTCAGCGGCGGTGGTTGCGATTGTGTTGGTTTTGTGTGCGGTATTCGTGCCTGTGGCTTTCCAAGGCGGTATCGCGGGTGAGTTATACCGTCAATTTGCTGTAACAGTAGCGATTGCTGTGGTGATTTCTGGCGTGGTTGCTTTGACGCTTACGCCAGCGCTGTGCGCCATGATTCTGAAAAACTCGCATGAAGAAAATGCGTTTTTCAAAAAATTTAATCAGGGCTTTGCAAGATTTAGCCATTTTTATACGAATACGGTAGCGACAACCTTAAAACACAAAATGATTGGTGGCGCTGTGTTTTCAGCCATTATTTTGCTCGTGGCTGTATTGTTTAAAGTGGTGCCTGGGAGCTTTGTGCCAGCTGAAGACCAAGGTTATGTTGTCACGATTGTGATGATGCCGGATGGCGCTACCTTGAGCCGAACAACCAAGACCACTGAGCAAGTGCGTTCGGCAATCGCACATGATCCAGCAGTCGCACATGAGTTCGCAGTGAATGGGTTTGAACTATTAACAGGCGCTAACAAAACTAATTCCGGTACGATGTTTGTCCGATTAAAGGACTGGAAAGAGCGCGCAGCGAGTGCTGAGCAAATCGTCGGCAAATTATTTGGGATTGGTATGAGTCAGCCTGACGGCATGGCGATTGCCGTGAACCCACCAGCAATTCGTGGTTTAGGTTCTGCTGGCGGCTTTGAGGTTTATGTGCAAAGTCAGCGTGATACTGATCCGATCAAATTAGCGGCCGTGACTAATGGCTTTATTGATGCCTTAAGAGCCGAGCCAAGCTTGACTGGCCTTAACACCTTTTTCCGTCCAACGGTGCCGCAATTGCTGATTGAGGTGGACGAGGCGAAAGCGATTTCTCAAGGGGTGCGTATTGCTGATATTTATGCCACCTTGCAAAGCACTATGGGCGCTTTTTATGTCAACGACTTTAACCGTAATGGCCGTACTTACCGCGTTCAGCTTCAGGCAGAACCAGAGTTCCGCATGAATCCTGAAGATTTAGGCAAAGTGTATGTACGTAGCCAAGGCGGCAATATGATTCCGCTTTCAGCCTTAAGTAAAGTGAGCAATATTGTAGGCGCTGAACAGTTGGAGCGTTATAACGGTTTGTTGTCAGCTAAAGTATTTGGCAGTGGCGCACCCGGTGTTAGCTCGGGCGATGCGATTAACGCTGTTGAGCGTGTTGCCAAAAACAATTTGCCTGATGGTTATAAGATTGCATGGACGGCGCAGGCTTATCAAGAAAAGCGTACAGGCAATGCAGCGCTGTTTGCCTTTGGTTTTGCCATCATTATGGTGTTCTTGATCTTGGCTGCTCAGTTTGAAACTTGGTCCTTGCCACTAGCTGTGATTATGGCCGTGCCGTTTGCATTGACTGGCGCCTTGTTTGCAGTGCTTTTGCGCGGTATGCCAAATGACATTTACTTCCAAATTGGCTTAATTACATTGATTGGTCTTGCAGCTAAAAATGCAATTTTGATTGTGGAATTTGCTGAGCAAAAAATGGAAGAGGGCATGCACATTTCTGAGGCAGCGCTTGAAGCAGCGCGCTTACGCTTCCGTCCTATCGTGATGACCTCTATGGCTTTTGTGTTAGGCATCGTGCCTTTGGTCTTTGCAACAGGCGCGGGGGCTGCAGCCCGTCGCTCTATGGGTACAGGAGTTTTTGGCGGCATGATTTTGGCGACTTTTGTAGCGACGATTTTTATCCCCTTATTCTTCACTTGGCTGTCTGGTAAGCACGTTAGACAACATGGTCATTTGCCAGAAGAAGAGTCAAAAAATAAAGGTGAATAGGTCTTAAATAGAAAGATATACGATGAAATTGAAGCAAAAATCATCCATTAAATTAGCTTTGGTTTTGGCTGGATTAAGCTTAACGGGTTGCCAGTTGATGGGCTTGGATTATCTTCGCCCTAAGCAAGCTTTGCCTGAAACCTATCAAGAGCCAGCTCCTACAGTTTCTGTTGATGCTGCTGTTTCAAATCAGTGGTGGTTGGTTTATCAGGACGCTGCGCTTAATGATTTGGTTCAAAGCGCTGTGAGCAATAACGCGGATATTAAGATGGCTGTGGCGCGGATTGAAGAGGCGGATGCTTATTTGCGAGAAATTGGCGCAGCCTTGTTTCCGCAAGTCAATTTGGATAGCAGCGCGTCACGTTATCGGGTTACAGAAACAGGTGCGGTGCCCATGTTGAATGGCATGAGTCCCAACCGTAGCAATTTTAATATTAAGCTAAGCACGGCCTTTGAGATTGATTTTTGGGGCAAGTTGCGTCGTGCTAAGGAGTCCGCCAAGGCCCAAGCTTTAGCCTCTCGTTACGCCAAAGACACAGTAGATTTATCGCTCAAAAGTTTAGTGGTGGGTGATTATCTTTTATTGAGAAGTTTAGATGCGCAGCTAGTGTTATCTGAGTCTAGCATCAAGACTCGAGAAGAAAGTTTGGCTTTAACCAAACGCCGTTTAGAAGGCGGCATAGCTTCAGCTTTAGATGTTCATCAAGCGGAAGTGGCGCACTCAAACTTGAAGGCGCAAATTGCAGAATTGACGCGCCAACGGGCTTTAATTGAGCATCAGTTGGCATTATTGACGGGCAAGCTTGATTTGAAGCTTGCGCCCGCTAATATTGCTGCACTACCAATTCCACCAGTGCCACCTGCTGGATTGCCTTCTAGTTTGTTAGAAGCTAGACCCGATGTGAGTCAAGCAGAGCAGAACTTAATCGCAGCAAATGCGCGTATTGGTGTGGCAAAAGCCGCTTTATTCCCAACCATTTCATTAACAGCAGGCTTGGGTGGTGAAAGCAAGGATTTGGGGGATGTGCTTAAGTCTAGCTCTAGAATCTGGAATGGTGGCTTGGGCTTGAGCGTGCCCATTTTTGATTCTGGCCGCTTGAAGTCTAAAGTAGATCAAGCGACGGCTGAACAAAAACAAACTTTGGCAGCTTACGAACACGCTGTTCAACAGGCATTTGTTGATGTGAACGATGCTTTAGTTAGCTTGCGCCAGAGTGCGGAAATAGAAAGCGCTTTGGATACAAGCCAACAATCGGCCCAAAAGGCACTAGAGATTGCGAATAATCGTTATAAATCTGGCTACACCAGCTATCTGGAAGTGCTGGACGCGCAGCGTGTGGCAAATGACACTTCACTTGCTTTTGTGCAAAGCCGTCAGGCTCGCTTAAAAGCATCGGTGGATTTGTTTAAGGCCTTAGGTGGCGGCTGGAAGCAAGAAGCTTTAGCCAATAACTAAAGCAATCTTAGCGCTACTTTTTGCTTGGAGCTTTGTTGATGGTCTGCTGCACTTTAAGTGTAAGCACAATCGCTGAAAAAATTAAGGTGATGGCGTTAGCAATCATCACAGGCATGCTGCCAATATAAAGGCCGTAAACAAACCAAAGCGCTACACCTGCAGTGAATAAGCTGTACATAGGCAGGGAAACGCCACTCAAGTCGCGCGTTGTCCAAGAGTGGTATGCCTGAGGCACAAAGGCAATGGTAGTCAAAAACGCCGCACTGTAGCCCACAAATTCGCTGAATGTTTGCATTTGCTAAAACTTTAAGAAATGTGAAATTGCGCCAAATTTAATCATGCGAGACTGATAGAGCACAAGTCTGGCGTGATAAAATACGCCCAATTAATCATCATAAAAAATAGATTCCAATAAAATGACAGTTCGTACCCGATTTGCTCCAAGTCCCACTGGTTTTCTTCATATTGGCGGTGCTCGAACCGCTTTGTTCTCATGGGCATATGCTCGCAAGCATCAAGGTCAATTTATCCTTCGTATTGAAGATACAGACGTCGCACGTTCTACCCCTGAAGCAGTTCAAGCTATTTTGGACGGCATGAATTGGCTTGGATTGAATTGGGATGAAGGTCCTTTTTATCAAATGCAGCGCATGGATAAATACAAAGAAATTATCCAAAAGATGCT
>JBDLQN010000077.1:0-4538 GCA_039800585.1 Pseudomonadota bacterium | reverse complement strand
TAATAGACTTAAAGCGTAAAGGCTTAAACGTTAGACAATTGGTCAGTGCGCTTGAAAATTCTATTGTTCAATTGTTAGCTGAATTTAATATCAGCGCTGAAGCGCGCGCCGATGCACCGGGTGTTTATGTGGCTGATAAAAAAAATGGCAAAGCTAAAAAAATTGCTTCCCTAGGCTTGCGCTTAAAAAACCAATCTTGTTATCACGGCTTGTCTTTAAATGTGGATATGGATTTATCGCCATTTAATGCAATTGACCCATGTGGTTATCAGGGTTTAGAGGTCACCCAAACCCAGGACCTGGGTATTCATTTATCGCCCTCTGATATTGCCGAAAAATTAGTGCCTTATCTTCGCAGTCAGTTAAACTACTAGCGACTTTTTGAATTGAAATTGAAATGACTGAGCCTTTAAATAGACCGCCTCGTAAAGCGCCTGGAACCAAAGAAACCAGCGCCGAAAAAACCGCGCGTATTCCTATCAAAATTGTGGCGCAAACGCCAATGCGTAAGCCAGAATGGATACGCATGAAAGTGCCAGACAGTAGCCGTTTCCAAGAAATTAAACAGGTGCTGCGCGACAATAATTTGTACACGGTTTGCGAAGAAGCCTCATGCCCAAATATTGGTGAGTGCTTTAGTGGTGGCACGGCCACTTTTATGATTTTGGGTGATATTTGCACACGTCGTTGTCCATTCTGCGATGTTTCGCATGGCAAACCCTTGCCACCTGATGTGAATGAGCCAGCCAATTTGGCTAGAACAGTTGCCCAAATGCGTTTGCGCTACGTGGTGATTACCAGTGTGGATAGGGATGATTTGCTCGATGGTGGTGCACAACATTTTGTGGACTGCATTCAGGCTGTACGCAGTGAATCGCCCAATATCAAAATTGAAGTGTTGGTGCCCGATTTTCGAGGTCGTCTGGAAACGGCTGTTGAGATTTTAAAAGTCGCACCGCCAGATGTAATGAATCACAATTTAGAAACTGTGCCGCGTTTGTACAAACAAGCTCGCCCAGGTGCGGACTATCAAAACTCACTCGACTTGCTAAAAGTATTTGGTGAAATGCATCCGCAAGTGCCAACGAAATCCGGCTTAATGTTGGGCTTGGGTGAAACGGACGAAGAGATTTTAGAGGTGATGCGCGACTTACGTGCCCATGGGGTTACCATGCTAACGCTAGGCCAGTATTTGCAACCAAGCCCACACCATTTGCCAGTGGCAAGATTTGTGACGCCAGAGCGTTTTGTACAATTTGAACAAGAAGCCTTGGCGATGGGTTTTGTACAAGCAGCCTGCGGGCCCATGGTGCGTAGCTCTTATCATGCTGACACGCAGGCACATGGCGCTGGCGTCAATCAAGAATAAGGTTAATGGCTATGACAAACGAATGTGTATTTTGTAAATCTGTCGGTGGCGAGTTACTTTGGCAAGATGCACTATGCCGAGTAGTGTTAGTCGATGATCCGCACTATGTTGGTTTTTGTCGGGTGATTTTAAATAAACACATCAAAGAAATGACGGATCTTAATGAGATGGAACGCGCTAGAGTAATGCGCGTGACTTTCACGGTTGAGCGCATTCTGCGTGATGTGTTACAACCAGATAAAATTAACCTTGCTAGCCTGGGCAACAAAACACCACATATTCACTGGCATGTGATTCCGCGCTTTAGCTCAGATCCACACTTTCCAGAAACCATCTGGAGTGCTGAAGTTCGTCAAACAGAAAAGCCAACAGTGGCAAGGTTGAAAGAGGCTTTGGAAGCCAAGTTGAGTGATGCATTGCCAGCGTACTAAATCACCTGCAATCGTTGCACCACTCTGCCGTGCTGCAGATGCTCGTTAATAATCTCGTCGATATCGCTTAAATCCACGAAGGTGTACCAAATGGCTTCTGGGTAAACCACTAAAAGTGGGCCTTCGCCACAGCGGTCAAAACAGCCTGCGCGGTTCACGCGTACTTTGCCTTTGCCATTCAAATTTAATTTCTTTACGCTGGCTTTCATGTGATCAAAAGCTGCTTCGGCGCCGTAATCGGTACAACATGCGGCACCATCTTCACGTTGATTTAGGCAAAAGAAAACATGGTATTGGTAGTGATTATCCTTGCTCATATTTATTCTGATCCTCGGCTGGTCAGGTTGTCTTCTTTGGTAAAAGTCCAGGTTCTAGTGATGTCTATGATATCGACATCTTTGCGAATGTCATCAGGAAAGGCTGCGTAAGGCGCACCCATTTCAACAATCCGTTTGGCGGCTTGATCTAGAATTGCAGAGCCTGAACTGCGTCTAATTTCAATTTTTTCTAGGCTTCCATCAGACTGAATATAAACGGTCATTTGCAATTGCCCATAAATTTTCTGGTCTCTGGCGGCTTCGGGGTAGTTCAAATTGCCTATCCTTTCGACCTTTTGGCGCCATGATTCTACATAGGCAGCAAAGCGATACTCTTGCGCACGCGCCCCTAAAGATTTACGTTTAGGCCGTTTCTGATAAGTTTCTTGTTCTTTAGAAATTTGCGCTTCAAGACGTGCTGTTTCTAAACTGGCAGCAGCTAAGTCTGATCCATGTAGAGCCTTATTAGGCATCTCTTGGTTGCCTTTTGCGGGGTTGGGTATGGGTTTGTTGTTGGTTGGTTGGGTTTCAACCGTGTTATTGGCATTGAGTTGTGTCATTAGCGCTTGCACCTGTTTTTCTAGGTCAGCGACACGTTGTGCTTTACGTGCAGCTTCAGCCTCTGCTTTTTCAATATGCTGCTCGAGTGCGTGAACAGGCTGCGCGTGATTCGTACGACTTGCTCTATTTTTCTTTGTGGGGAGTGCGGATTTTAGCCGTCTATTTTCTTGTGTGTTGCCGCCGCCATCTAAGTTGGCTTGGGCAAGCGCATCGGCTTTTTTCACTTTGTGTTTGGATTTGCTGTTGACCAAAATAACTTCAAACGCAGAAGTTTGGTCTTTGATAAATTGACGTGCAGGCGCTTCGAATTTCACATACAAAATAAACAGCACATGAAAAATGGCGGAGCCGATGAGGGCTAAAACAAAAAAATTGAATTTTTTAAGGCGATGAAAGAACAGCATGAAGCGCCTAATTAGGCGAGTGCAGTGAGCAACTTTTGGTGTATGCCACCAAAGCCGCCGTTGCTCATGACCAAGATTTGGTCTCCGTTTCGGGCTTCTTGGGTAATGGCTTTTACCATTGCATCCAAGTCGTCAAATACGGCGGATTTTTGCGCAATCGGCGCGAGTGCTTCTTTGGCATCCCAGCCTAAATTGGCGCCGTAGCAAAATACTAAATCAGCATCTACTAGGCTTGCTGGTAGGGCTTGTTTCATGACGCCTAATTTCATGGTGTTAGAACGCGGCTCTAGCACCGCCAAAATGCGCGATTTTCCAACCTTGGCACGTAAGCCAGCGACAGTGGTAGTAATGGCTGTTGGGTGATGCGCAAAATCGTCATAGACGCTGATGCCATTTTCAACGCCGCGCAATTCCATACGGCGTTTGACGTTTTGGAACTGGCCAAGTGCTGTGATGCCAACTTCTACAGAAACGCCGACATGGCGCGCAGCAGCTAATGCCGCAAGTGCATTCATGCGATTGTGTTCGCCAAGCAACTCCCATTCGACACGACCTAATTTTTGGCCATTGAACAGCACATCAAAACTGCCGTTGGCATCAGCTTCACCAGCTTGCCAACCACTATCCACACCAAATTTTTCAACTGGCGTCCAGCAACCGCGATTGATCACGCGATCTAAACTTTCTTCACGACCATTGCTGACCACTAAACCTTGTTGCGGCACAGTGCGGACTAGATGGTGAAATTGTGTTTCGATGGCATTTAAATCTGCAAAAATATCGGCGTGATCAAATTCCAAATTATTCAGTACCGCTGTACGTGGGCCGTAATGCACAAACTTCGAGCGCTTATCAAAAAATGCAGTGTCGTATTCGTCGGCCTCAATCACAAAAAATGGCGATTTGCTTTTGCTATCTTGTTTCGGTGCTTGCGGCAAACGTGCCGACACCGAGAAATTTTGTGGTACGCCACCAATCAAAAACCCAGGTGCCAGACCTGCATATTCTAGAACCCAAGCAAGCATTGAGCTGGTGGTTGTTTTGCCATGCGTGCCTGCTACTGCAAGTACCCACTTGCTCTGTTCGCCTTGTGGGTTAAGGATGTTCTCTGCCAGCCATTGTGGGCCAGAAATAAATGGCAGGCCTTTGTTGAGAATTTCTTCCATCAATGGGTTGCCACGTGAAACCACATTGCCAATCACATAAACGTCAGGGTTAAGTTTGGTTTGGCTAGGGTCAAAACCCTCAATCAACTCGATGCCTTGTGCTTCAAGTTGTGTGCTCATTGGCGGATAAACATTTGCATCGCAGCCAGTGACTTTATGTCCAGCTTCTTTGGCCAGCACTGCGATACCACCCATAAAAGTGCCGCAAATACCAAGAATGTGAATATGCATGATGTTTGTTCCTAAGCTAAATTCGGCGCAAGCCAGCGGGCAAGTTCTTGTTTATCCAT
>JBDLQN010000076.1:0-4634 GCA_039800585.1 Pseudomonadota bacterium | reverse complement strand
TGAATAATTTGCTTGCTCATTACTTTTCCTAAGTTTCCGTCGTTAAAATTCAATGCAGTGATTGATACAGCCTAATTTCTATTGATGGCTGCCAGCACGTCTTGTTCGTTACTTGCCAAGTGCGCATCTTTAGGTGGCAATACGTCTGCCACGATTTCTAATTTCTTCCAGGGGGCATCAGGCGTTTTACACTGCGCTTTCGGCACAAAAGTGGACTCCTCAACCAGAGCCATTTTATGGATATAGCGCGGACAATTCGGGAAAGTCTCGCGCACAGCCACACGAATCACCAATACCGCTTCTGGCCAATGGCTAAGCAGAGGATCATTTTCTGTAATGCTTGCAAGGCCATTTACACGTACACGCGCTTGTTTATTAAAGTCCACAAATAACAAACCCACTTGGCCGTTCACTAATACGTTACCAGCCGACATAAACATGCCGTTGCCATCATAAATCGGGAACGCGAGCGTGGTCGGATCAACCACTTTCACCAGCCCTTTTGAGCCGCCTTTATAAGAACAATTCGCCTGGCCTTTGTCATCCACAGTCGCCAGAAAAAACATGTTTTGTGCTTCAATAAATTCCGCATCTAAAGGGTTAATTTCTGCAGCAATAATTCCCGCTTGCAATCTGTCTGCCAATGGCACTGTTTCAAAATTCTCTTGAAGTTGACGCTGACCTTCATTGAAATATTCGCTCATGATTTCACCTTTCACCGCTTATTAATTGGGTCAATTTAATCGCCGTTATTGCACTCTTTGTTCGGCACCCGTGCCTTTGGTACGATTGATACGCACAACATCCTGAATTTTACGCAAACGACGCATCAAATCCGCTAAATGGATACGGTCTTGCACCTGCACCGTAAACAGCACATTGGTATAAGTACCATTATCGGTTTCTTCCATGCTGATGTGATCAATATTCGAGTTCACATCTGCAATTGCTGAGGCAATGGTTGCCAACATACCCGGCTTATTCGCCACTGCTAATTTAAGGTCCACTTTAAACAAGCGTTTAGTTTCAGGTTCCCACTCCACGTCCAACCACTTTTCTGGGTCCAGTCGGAACTTGCCAATCGCTGGACAATCATGGGTGTGAATCACCAGACCTTTATCTTTATTGATATATCCTAAAATCGGGTCACCTGGAATTGGACGGCAACAAGGGGCAAACTGCACCGCCATCCCTTCAGTACCACGAATGGTAATCACATCCAGTGGTTTATTTGGCCGTTTGGCATGACGTTGCTCACCAGACTCCTCGCCCAAAGCAATCAATTGGTGTGCGACCATGACATTCAGGCGCTTGCCTAAGCCAATATCGGTATAAATCTCTTGTTTGTTTTTGGCGCCGTAATCTCGTAAAAGCTTTTGCCAGCTCGATGCATCAATAGTGGCTGGATCTGCGTGAAGCGCGAGCAAGGCTTTATTCAGCAAACGCTCGCCCAAGTGCGCCGATTCAGAAGACTTCATAGACTTCAAGAAATGCCGAATATGCGCTCTAGCCTTACCGGTCACCACATAATTTAGCCAAGCTGAGTTCGGATGTGCATGGGCTGCAGTAATAATTTCTACATGGTCACCATTGCGTAGCTCCGAGCGTAATGGCGCCAACTCTTGATTGATTTTAACTGCCACACAACGATTACCGATATCGGTGTGCACAGCATAGGCAAAATCGACTGCGGTAGCGCCTTTAGGCAAGGAAAGAATTTTACCTTTCGGGGTAAAAACATACACTTCGTCTGGAAATAAATCGACTTTGAGATGTTCCAAAAATTCGAGCGAATCGGCACTCTCAGATTGAATTTCCAACAAGCGTTGTAACCATTGATGCGTTTGTTGCTGTAGCGCGGTGAAATGCGCATCCGTTGTTTTATAAAGCCAATGCGCTGCCACGCCAGCCTCGGCGATGTTGTGCATTTCCTGGCTACGAATTTGAATTTCAATCGGCGTGCCAAATGGACCAAATAAAGTGGTATGTAGAGACTGATATCCATTGGCTTTGGGAATAGCAATATAGTCTTTGAACTTGCCAGGGATAGGCTTATACAAGCCGTGCAAAACACCGAGCGTGGTGTAACAAGCTGGCAAATCTTTCACGATAACGCGAAAGCCATAAATATCGTGAATTTGCGAGAAGGTCAGCGTCTTGCCAGTCATCTTTTTATAGATGCTGTAAAGATGTTTTTCGCGTCCAGAAACATCTGCTTCAACCTGCATTTCACCAAGACGCTGTTTGATTGCGTCCAAAATTTTTCCCACCACTTCTTTGCGGTTACCACGGGCTGCCAGAATGGCCTTAGATAGCACGCCAAAACGCATTGGGTAGTAATTCTTAAAGCTTAAATCTTGTAACTCTTGATAGAGTTCATGCAGACCCAATCGATTAGCAATCGGCGCATAAATTTCTAGCGTTTCACGAGCAATACGGCGGCGCTTTTCAGGCTTCATTACTCCCAGCGTTTGCATATTGTGCAAACGATCAGCCAGCTTAACCAAGATCACCCGCACATCTTGCGACATCGCCAATAACATTTTGCGGAAATTCTCAGCTTGCGCTTCTGTTGCACTCTGAAATTCAATTTTGTCTAACTTGGACAAACCATCGACCAATTCGGCGACTTGCGTACCGAATTTTTCGCCAACTTCTTCTTTGGTAATCTTTGTGTCTTCAACGACATCGTGCAACAAAGCCGCGATGATGGTCGGCGTATCAAGATGCAAGCTCGCTAAAATAAGCGCGACGGAAACTGGGTGGCTAATATAAGCTTCGCCACTTTTGCGGAATTGGCCTTGGTGTGCGGCCTCGCTAAAACGATAGGCTTCCCAAACTTGCTGTATATCTTTTGTTTTAAGATACTTTTTGAGTGCCTGCGTGAGCTGAGAATCTTCAGTATCCGCAGGCAAAAGAGGTGCAGCAGGTTCTAAAAACGCTGCTGACCGTTTTGCTAGATGATGGTTTTTATCCTTCGGCATGTCACGTATCGACTACAAGTGACAGAGCCGAATTAAGCGTGACCGCGACTAAGAACTTCTAGGCCTACTTTACCTGCCGCAATTTCACGCAATGCCAAAACTGTTGGCTTATCCTTGCTGCCATAGTTTGTGACCAATGGCTCAGAACCATTAGCTAATTGACGTGCGCGGTAAGCGGCTGCCAAAGTTAATTGAAAACGATTTGGGATTTGCTCTAAGCAATCATCTACAGTCATTCTAGCCATGACCTACTCCTAAATTTTTAGAATTAAATAAAGAAAACTAAATAAGCCCTTTGATCAACTCAGCATGACGAACCAGCTGTTTGTCACATTTGAGTCGTTGGGTTCGAACAATCGCCATCAAATCATGTAGCGCCTGCTCAAATTCATCGTTGATTGTAACATAATCGAACTCGCCCACGTGGCCCATCTCGCTGCGCGCGGCGGCTAATCGCTTAGCAATCACCTCTTCACTATCTTGACCACGGCCACGCAAACGCGCCTCCAACTCAGGGATTGATGGTGGCAAAATAAAAATACTCACTGCCTCTGGATAAAGTTTTCTGACCTGTGCTGCGCCTTGCCAATCAATCTCCAAAATCAAATCGTTGCCCAGCGCCAAAACTTCATTCACTCGTGTTTTTGAAGTGCCATAGCGCGCACCATGCACCTGAGCACTTTCTAAAAAATCACCCGCATCGAGCATCTTTAAAAAAGTGGCATCGTCTACAAAGTGATAATCCTCACCATTTTCCTCACCAGGACGTGGTTGACGAGTAGTGTAAGAAATAGAAAGCTTAATACGCTTGTCTGCCTCTAACATGGCGCGCACTAAACTGGTTTTGCCTGCGCCCGAAGCAGCAGTGATAATAAATAAATTGCCTGACATCATTAGTTTCCGATTGATTACTCGATATTTTGAATCTGTTCGCGCATTTGTTCAATCAAGACTTTTAAGCTCATGGACGCTTGCGAGGTTTCCACAGACACAGATTTTGAACCTAAAGTATTGGCTTCGCGATTAAGCTCTTGCATCAAAAAGTCTAGTCGTTTACCAGCCAATTTATTGTCGTCCAAAATACGTTTCACTTCAGCTACGTGAGCAGTCAATCTAGTGAGCTCTTCATCCACATCAATCCGCTGAGCAAATAAAACCAACTCTTGCCGAACACGCTCCTCATCAACGCTGTTTAAAGCGTCTTGTAATTTGGCCGTCAAACGCGACTGATATTCTTTCACTTGCTGTGGCAACAATGGTTTTACCTTAGCCACTAAGCTTTCGATCTCAGCCAAGCGCTCCAAAATTAGCGCCTTCATTTTGGCGCCCTCACGAGCACGAGAGTCACTCATATCTTGCAAGATTTGCTGCAAGCAATCTTTTACAACTTGCGCAAATTGATCATTGACTAATTCTTGATTCTGCACCACGCCAGGCCAATGTAAAATCTCAGAAACTGAAAGCGGCTGACTTTCAGGAAATTTAGTTTTTAACACTTTAGAAACTTCGAGCAGTTGATTAAGTACTGCATCATCCAGATTCAATGATTGCGTCGCCTCAGATCGACGTACAAAACTCATGCGGCACTCTACTTTGCCACGACCTAATTTAGCCGAAATCATTTCGCGTACAAGCGGTTCAAAACTGCGC
>JBDLQN010000075.1:0-4640 GCA_039800585.1 Pseudomonadota bacterium | reverse complement strand
TATCTGACAAAACTCATCGGATAAGGGTACAATTACAGCAATCGTTTAGAGGAACTCTCATGTTTTCACAAAACCAAAAATCATTCTGGATTGGCTTTGCATTTGTTTTAGCCATTCTTCTCACGCGCTCTAGCCACTTTGGTACCAGTGTAGCTTTGCCAGACGCAACTATAGCTGTGTTATTTTTAGGTGGTTTGTTCCGCTTTAATCTGCGCTGGTTAGTCGCCACGATTGCCTTGGCTTTTGCCATTGATTTCTACGCTGTGGGAATTGCTGGTGTTTCAGACTACTGCATGTCTTTAGGTTACTGGGGGCTAATCCCAACCTATGCAATGGTATGGGCAATTGGTCGCTTCACATCTAAGCGCGAGCATCCTTATGCACTTACCAACCTCGCCCCTGCCGCGTTAACTTCTGCTGCGCTTGCTTTTGTGATGTCGAATGCTTTTTGGTATGCGTTTTCAGACAAAGTAAGCACTTTAAGTGTTTACCAATTCAGCCAAGCCGTAGCGCAATATTTCACACCCTACGTTGGCTACACTATGTTTTACCTAGCCGCGACTTATTTAACTTCGGTCGCAATCAATAGCATCGTTGCAAAAAAGCAAAGCGCTGCTTAATCATTTATTCGCTCTAGGCGTGTGACTCCGTTTTCAACTACAACGTGAGTCACACTCCCGTAATCCACTTCAATATTGGCTGCCGTGGTTAACGGCATCCCTGAAATTTCAGCCACTAGTGCGCGAATAACACCAGCATGCGTAAACACCAACACCTGCTCATGCTGTTTAGACGTAAGCTCTACAAAAAACTCTTTAACTCTTGCATGTAGCTCAACGTAAGACTCCCCATTAGGTGGCGCCTGTCTGATATGTGTATCAGACCATTCACTCACAACCCCTTGCGGAATATCAGCCCACCTTTTGAGTTCCCAATCACCAAAATTAAGCTCCATCAATCGCACATCTTTATTCACCACTGGCGTATCAAAATACTGAGCCAAGCTTTTAGCAAGAATAGAACATCGACGGAGCGGACTGCAGACCAAAACAGGGTTCGTGATATGCTCCAACTTGGCCTGAATACTCTGCAATTCAGCAGCAAAAGAATCGGCAAGCCCCAAATCTGCCTGCCCATAACAAATGCCAGGCAATACATCAGGCAAGGTATGTCTAATTAAATAAATATTCATTTGATGCCAACTAATTATCTAACGACCATTACACAAGCTTTTACAGCTTGCCACAAGGCAAATAGCGAAAATAGTCAAAGAGTGCTAATTAAGGATGCCATAAAAGATTTAGTTTGCTATAATGCCCGACTTTCGCGGTGTGCAAACATCAAGAAATGATGGCTGGGTAGCTCAGTTGGTAGAGCAGCGGATTGAAAATCCGCGTGTCGGCGGTTCGATTCCGCCCCCAGCCACCACCGAACAAAAAAGCCACCCTAGGGTGGCTTTTGCTTTTTCAGTCGATTGAGTTTCGACTTATTTGTGCATGAAGTTATGGACTTCTTCACGACTGACCGTGCCGTCTTTATCGGCGTCAATAGCGTCAAAGTTTTCATAAACTTTCTTCAATGATTTGGCTTCGTCTTTTGTCAGAGTGCCATCGGCATCCTTATCCGCTGCATTGAATTCTTTTGAACGTTTTGCGTGTAATTTGCTATGTTTGTCGCCCATTTTGCGGCCACATGCATTCACTTCATCTTTGCTAAGCAGACCATCTTTATTTGCGTCCATCACATCAAACTTTTCACCGCACACCAATTTCGCTTCTTCGCGGTCTAGCGTGCCATCTTTATCTTTGTCAGCTTGATCAAAGCTTACTTTTGTATGCATTTTGCAGTGTTCGCCCATGCCATCATGCTCAGCAAATGCTGGAGCTGATAGCGCCATTAATGCAGCTAAAACTGCGAGGTGTAATTTCTTCATCGCTTTTCCTTTATAGAAGTGAGTAAAATTTACGCGCCACTTTATCATGTTCACAATTCTCCAGCTTGACTAAAATCAGAAGCTCTTTGAAAACACTGAAAAATCAACATAATTACCATAATGTGAAACAGGATAATAATTGAGGCACTTGGCTTATACTTTCGGACTGATAATTTTTAAAATAATTCCATTAGGGTTGAAGGATGTCTAATTTTAAGCAGATTTACCAAAAGTTTCTTAATCTGGCGATTGCACTTGAGGAAATGTCGGATTTTCCCGTGCTTGAGCCTGTAGAGCAAAGAATGTTGACCTTATTGAACAAATATTGGTCAACCAAAGAGCCTATCACTGTCGTTTCAGCCATGAATATGACACCAGACATCTCAACTTCAACCGTTTTTCGCTATCTCAAAAAAATGCGCGCAAAAGGTTATATTCAACTAGTGGTTGATGAAACGGACAACCGTGTAAAATACATCACACCAACTGCCCTGACTGAAAGTTATTTCAACAAGATGGGCAAACTGATGATTAAAGCGACAACCGAATAATAAAAAATGAAACAATTTTTAGATGATGCAATCAATGCATTCATCTGTATTTTTGGCGTAGCCACCGCTTGGTTTCTGCTGTTTAGACTTAATGCAGCGGCTTTCTCTCATTTTGAAACATCCAAGTTTATTAACTGGGTTTTCATTCCGGCAGGAGTTCGCCTGATTTCTGTGTTGCTGTTTGGCGTTTATGGCGTCATCGGCTTATTTGTTGGTGCATTAATGACGGGTAGCCAAGTAGGACTGGGGTTCGATGCAATCATTGCAATTAGCCTAATTTCGGCGATTAACCCTTATCTTGCCATTAATTTAGCGAAATATTGCCTCAAAGTTGATAGTTTGATGCAGGGCTTAAATGCCAAACAATTGCTGACAATTAGTTTTTTTGCAGCGCTATTTAATGGGCTCAGTCACAACTTGTATTTCCACTTATATATCAGTGAAAGCAGCATTTTAAACTGCATTAATATGTTTATTGGCGATTTCGTTGGCTCGCTTATTGTGTTGTACACATTTGCGTTTTTAATTAAATGGCTGCGAAAAACCGTTAAGCTACAACAATCATAGATTTTCACATGCATTTCGATCAAGAACTTAATACCCGCGGTTTAAAGTGCCCATTGCCGATTTTAAGATGCAAGAAAGCATTGGCAGAGCTATCCCCAGGGCAAGTGCTAAAAGCTTATGCGACCGACAATGGCGCCGTGAAAGATTTCCAGGCTTTTTGCAATCAAACAGGTCATGTCATGCTTTCTTTGGAAGAAGCCAAAGAGGGTGATACAACAATTTATATCTTTCATATACAAAAAAAGGCAGCCTAAGCTGCCTTTTTCAGACTTGCCCGCGAATTATTTATTTAATTTCGCCAATTGAGCGTTTAACTTATCCAAACTTGCACTGAACTCCGCCAAACGTGCTTTTTCTTGCTCAACCACAGCAGCTGGAGCACGCGCCACAAAGCTTTCATTGGTTAACTTGCCATTTGCCTTAGCAATTTCGCCTTGCAAACGCGCAATTTCTTTACCCAAACGCTCTTTTTCAGCAGCCACATCCACTTCGATTTTGAGCATCAGTTTAAAATCACCAGCCAATGCTACAGGCGCATCTGCTTCTGGCAGATCTTTTACAATTTCAACCTCAGCCAATTTTGCCAATGCTTTTAAGTGCGGCGCATAAGCTTCTAATTGGGCTACATCGCCAGATGCGATCAATGGCACCTTAGTCGCGGGTGAAATACCCATTTCACCACGCAAGCTACGGCAGGCATCCACCGCATCTTTCAACAAAGCGACCCAAGCTTCGGCAGACTCATCAATTTTCTCTGGCTGAGATTTTGGATAAGCCTCAAGCATAATGCTCGTGCCAGTTTTCCCATTCATCTTGCCAATCGTTTGCCAAATCTCTTCAGTGATAAACGGCATCACTGGATGTGCTAATCGTAAAATCGTTTCAAGCACGCGCAGCAAAGTACGGCGTGTTGCACGTTTTTCAGCATCAGAGCCATTTTGCAGCTGAACTTTGGCTAGCTCCAAATACCAATCACAGTATTCATCCCACACAAATTTATAGATATTTTGCGCAATCACATCAAAACGATAATCAGCGAAGGCTTTTTCAATGTCTGCTTCAACGCGCTGCAACAAACTAACAATCCAACGATCAGCTTGTGAGAACGTCAAATAACCTTCAGGCTGGGTGCTACATTGCTCCATGCCACAGTCTTGGCCCTCGGTATTCATCAACACAAAACGTGTCGCATTCCATAATTTGTTACAGAAATTGCGATAGCCTTCGCAACGCTGCATATCAAATTTAATATCGCGTCCTGGGCTTGCAAGGCTAGCAAAAGTAAAACGCAAGGCGTCTGTACCAAATGCCGCAATACCTTCTGGGAATTCTTTACGTGTTTTCTTCTCGATGCTTTCCGCTTGTTTAGGATTCATCAAACCCGTCGTGCGTTTTTTGATTAAATCATCAAGTGAAATACCGTCAATCAAATCAATCGGGTCTAGCACGTTACCCTTAGATTTGGACATTTTTTGACCTTCGGCATCGCGAATCAAGCCGTGCACATAAACATCTTTAAATGGGATTTTGCCTGTGATGTGTTTAGTCATCATCACCATACGCGCCACCCAGAAGAAAATAATATCGAA
>JBDLQN010000074.1:0-4675 GCA_039800585.1 Pseudomonadota bacterium | reverse complement strand
CTGGTAGACGATGGCTTAGTCTTTCTGGGCTTGCTGAAAACACGGCGACGCGCTAAAGTAGCGACACCCGATTTTAGTTAATCAATGTTTGGCGATAAGTGCCGGCGCTGATTAATTTTATTAAGAACATTCTAGGAGTTTTACGTGTTAGAAATCATTAAAGCTGCCGGCTGGCCTATTTATCCTCTTATTCTCGCTTCAATTCTTGCCGTGGCTATTATTGTTGAGCGCTTTTGGACTTTGCGTAGCGAAGTGATTGCGCCATCTAACTTATTGCCGGAAGTCAAAAAGTGGATGTCACAAGGTGGTGTAACCAAGGAAACTTGCCAAAAGTTAGAGCAACATTCAATGTTGGGTGAGATTTTTGCGGCGGCTTTGAGTAATGCTTCAAGTTCTCGTGAAGTGATCAAAGAGTCTATCGAAGAGTCTGGTCGCGCGGTTGCGCACAAGTTAGAAAAGCATCTTTCTATGCTCGGCACCATTGCAACGGTAAGCCCATTGTTGGGTTTGTTAGGTACTGTGATTGGTATGGTGGAGTTGTTTGGTGCGTTTAACGCTGCTGGTTCTGGACACGATGTCGCTCAGTTCGCAAAAGGTATTTCTGTGGCACTTTACAACACAGCGGGTGGTATTGTGGTTGCTGTGCCAGCGATGATTTCTTATCGCTACTTCAGCGCTAAAGTGGATGGCTTGATTGTTGAGATGGAGCAGCAAGCAATTAAGTTGGTTGAAATTATTCACGGTGAGCGTAAGTAATTATGAATTTTCAACGTGGTAAAAAGCACCAAGATTTAGAAATGAATCTGGTGCCCCTCATTGACGTTTTGTTGGTGATTATTATTTTCTTGGTGGTCAACGCAACGTTTGCACGCATGAGCGAGTTGCAAATCAACTTGCCAACCGCAGCGGCAAATCCTTTAGAGCAAAAACCAGTCATTGTGAATGTTGGTATTGATGCTGCTGGCCACTATGCGATAGAAAAGACAGCCATTTCTGGCGGTGACGTCCCTTCTTTGGTGCTTGCTTTGCAAAAGGCGGTTGCTGGTGGTAAAGAGCCAACCATCGTGATTAGTGCCGACGCCAAAACAACACATCAATCAGTGGTGAATGTGATGGAGGCTGCCAGAGAAGCTGGTTACACCCATATTACATTTGCGACGCAAAACGGCGCATAGCAATTAATACGCCCAAATACGCTTGTTTATTTTGAGTTTGGGGCCGTTTCTTTCAAAGTCTAAAATTCATGACAAATGCTAGTCAGCTTAAGTTAAGTCAATCGCATCAAACAGCCAGGATGTTGTATTTGCGCATGCTTAAGTATGCGCTTAAATACTGGAAGGTGTTCGCTTTCAGCATTGTTGCATTGGTGGTCTTTTCGGCCACAAACACCGGCTTTTTAGCAACCATTAAACTGGTGACCGATGCAGGCTTTGTTAAGCATGATCAACAACTCGTTCAGTTGCTACCTTTGATGCTGTTCGGGCTACTCGCATTGCGTGCTTTTGCTGGGTTTGCTTCTAGTTTCGCTATGAAGTGGGTGGCGCGCAGGGTTGTTGAGGATTTGCGGCTTGAGGCCTTCGCAAAGCTAATGAGTTTGTCCGTCAGTTTTTTTGATGCAAATTCAGCCGGGATGATTACCTCTAAATTAACCTATGATACTGAGCAAATGGCTTCTGCCGCGACTAATGCGGCGGTAAGCTTGGTGCGAGATAGTTTGACTATCTTGGGTATGCTTGCTTACATGCTTTACTTGGATTGGCGGTTGACGATGATTTTTGTGGTGACTGCCCCAGTCATGGCTGTTTATCTCAAAAAAATGACCCCAAAATTGAGGGAGGCTGGCAAGACTGTGCAGTCCTCAATGGGTGGAATGACGCAGGTGGCTGAAGAAGGCTGCTCTGGTCAGCGTATGGTTAAGATTTTTAATGGTGCCGAATATGAGCAAAAGCGTTTTGCTTTGGTTGTTGCGCAAAATCGGCATATGCAAATTCGATTGACGCGTATCTCGGGTATTAACAGTATGGTCATCGAGATGCTGGCTGCGCTTTCATTGGGCGCCGTTGTCTACTACTCGGTAGGAAAATTTACTGCTGGCGAGTTTGCTGCTTTTATTGGCGCGCTGATGATGCTGATTCCGCCGATTAAAAGCTTGACCAAAATGAATGAAGTTGTGCAGCTTGGCGTTGCGGCAGCACAGAGTGTGTTTGGATTGATTGATGTTGAGTCTGAAAGTGATAAAGGTACTCAGGTCATGGCTCGCTCGAAAGGCGAAATTGAGTTCCGTGGAGTCAGTTTGATGTACGAGACGGCGAAAAAGAACGCATTAAATGCCTTAAGTTTCACGATCAAGCCTGGCGAAAAATTGGCCTTAATTGGGCGCTCTGGTGGTGGCAAGAGCTCGATGGTCAACTTGATCCCACGTTTTTATGAGCATCAACAAGGCCAGGTTTTGCTAGACGGTGTTGATACGCGAGATTTAACCTTAAGTAGCCTGCGTGATCAGTTTGCGCTGGTGAGTCAAGAGGTCGTCTTATTTAACGATACCGTGTTTAATAATATTGCTTATGGCGCCTTGCGCGGAGTTTCTGAAGCTCAAGTGATTGAAGCTGCAAAAGCTGCTCACGCTTGGGAGTTTATTCAGCAGCTACCCGATGGCTTATATAGTGAAATTGGTGATAGGGGCGTGCGTTTGTCTGGGGGGCAGCGTCAGCGATTGGCGATTGCGCGAGCCATTTTGAAGGATGCGCCAATTTTATTGTTGGATGAAGCGACCTCTGCACTGGATACGGAGTCTGAGCGCCATGTTCAAGCCGCGCTTGATCAGTTGATGAAAAATCGTACGAGTATTGTCATTGCGCATCGATTATCGACGATTGAAAATGCAGATCGTATTTTGGTGATGGAGCACGGTGAAATCATCGAAAGTGGTACACACGCAGAGCTGCTCGCACAGGGCGGCCATTACGCAAAACTCTATCAAAAGCAATTTCACTAATCCTATATGCAACGCTGGCTTGAACGGCAATGGTATAAAAATACAAGCAGACTGACGGTCTGGCTTAACTTCCCTTTGGGTTGCTTGTTTATCGCCTTGCTTGCATTTCGCCATTTTTTATATCGTATTGGTATTCTAGGTTCATGGCGCAGTCCCGTTCCAGTCATTGTTGTAGGAAATATTACGGTTGGCGGTACGGGTAAAACGCCACTCGTTATTTGGTTGGCTAATCAGTTAAAGGCTTGTGGATATACGCCTGGCATTATTAGTCGGGGCTATAAGGGTGCTGCCAAGGCACCCAAAGAGGTGCTAGGTGCTAACCTTGCTAGCTTGGTTGGGGACGAGCCTCTTTTGATGGCGCGCCGTACATCTTGCTCTGTTTGGATTGGCAAAGATCGACCAGCTGCGGCAAGGGAGTTGCTAAAAGCGCATCCGGAGTGTGATGTCATCATTTCCGATGATGGTTTACAGCACTACGCTTTGCAGCGAGATTTTGAAATTGTGGTAATTGATGGTGCCCGAAGGTATGGCAATCAATTAATGCTGCCATTTGGGCCGATGCGCGAGCCGCTTAGCCGATTACGTTCTGTCGATGCTGTTGTTGTGAATGGTTCTGGGCCTGTTAAAGCGAGCGAGTTCCAGATGCAGTTGAGTGGCGACTTGTTTTACTCACTACTCTCTCCCGAAAAAACTGTGCGGGCAGATTACTTTCATAATAAAAAGATACACGCTGTAGCGGGGATAGGTAATCCGAGTAGGTTTTTTAATTATTTGCGGGGCTTGTGTCTAGATATTGTCGAGCATCCCTTCTCGGATCATCACCAATTTCAAACTGCTGATTTGCAAATACCAGGTGCCGATATCATACTGATGACAGAAAAAGATGCAGTGAAATGCCTTGATTTCGCGCGCGATAATGTTTGGGTGTTGCCCGTGGAGGCGAGAGTTTCTGGCGGGCTGGAAGATAAAGTAATTGAAAAAATAGAGAGTTTTTATGGACGTTAAGTTGCTTGATATTCTTGTGTGCCCTGTGTGCAAAAGTTCCTTGGTTTATAAAAAAGCAGCGCATGAGCTGATTTGCAAACCTTGTCGTTTGGCTTTTCCTATAAAAGATGACATCCCAGTAATGCTTGAAGATGAGGCCCGCAGGTTGGCGGATTCGGAAGAGGTTGTGTGAAGTTTAAAGTCGTCATCCCAGCTCGCTACGCGAGTAGTCGCCTGCCAGCTAAGCCGCTTCTAGATATTGCGGGCAAGCCTATGGTGGTGCGTGTTGCGGAGCAAGCGCAGCGAAGCGGTGCTGAAGATGTTGTGATTGCCACTGATCATCAAGAAATATTCGATGTGGTTGCTCAGTACGGGTATCAGGCTGTGATGACGCGCGAAGACCATCCCTCAGGTACGGATAGAATTGCTGAAGTGGCAGCCCACTTTAATTGGGCGGGTGGTGAGATTGTGGTGAACGTGCAGGGCGACGAGCCCTTGATAGAGCCTGCGCTAATTCGCCAAGTGGCTGAGAATTTAAATGCTCACCCTGATGCGTCGATCGCAACGGCCTGTCATTTCATTCACGATAAAGAAACGATGTTTAATCCTAACGCAGTAAAAGTGGTGATGGATGATAAGGGCTACGCGATGTATTTTAGTCGGGCCCCCATTCCGTATGCGCGTGATGCTTTTGCT
>JBDLQN010000073.1:0-4747 GCA_039800585.1 Pseudomonadota bacterium | reverse complement strand
CCATCCTAGCTGCAGCCAAGATTCGTGGACTTTCTGTTTATAGCGCTCAGAGACAGCCTGGACACCCAATCCACACCAGCGTTGAAGAGGTCGGCTCCAGCCATCGCGGCAGTGGTAGTAGCGGCGGATTGCGTGCTGCGGTATTTGGCGTCAATGACGGCCTCGTTTCGATAGCCTGCTTGGTGCTTGGTGTTGCGGGGGCAGCCGCTAGCAGTGACGCTATTTTACTAACAGGTGTCGCGGGTTTATTAGCTGGCGCGTTCTCCATGGCAGCAGGCGAATACATTTCCATGAAATCACAGCGTGAGATGTTCGAATATCAAATTGGGCTTGAGCGTGACGAATTGGCCGAATATCCAGAAGAAGAAGCGAGTGAACTAGCTTTAATTTACATGGCGCGTGGCATGCCAGAACATGAAGCGCATGCACTTGGCAAAAAAATGATTGCTGACCCTGAAGTCGGCTTAGATACTTTGGCGCGCGAGGAACTGGGGCTTAATCCCGATGAACTGGGCTCACCTTGGACCGCAGCCATCTCTTCATTTATTGCATTTGCAGTGGGCGGCGCCATCCCATTAGTGCCTTATTTAATGAACATTCAAGACCAATCCTTAGAAATTTCGATAGGCATCACAGGCCTCTCATTATTTGGCATTGGCGCATGCTTATCGCTATTTACAGGGCGTAGCGCGTTATGGGGTGGATTGCGTATGTTGCTAATTGGCGGTGGTGCTGGTTTGCTGACCTATGGCATTGGCCACTTAATGGGCGCAAATATTAGCTAGCAAATTAGTGAAATCAGCGTTCTGCTTTTATAATAGCGGGCTAGTGAATAAAGCCTGCAAGCAATCTGATGACTGAGATTTCAAAAACCGAACAAGTGTTACGCGATTTATTAGCCAAACGCATCCTGATTTTGGATGGTGCGATGGGCACGATGATTCAGCAATATAAGCTGACTGAAGAGGATTATCGCGGCAATCGTTTTAAAGACTTCCAAGGCCCTCAAGGCGCTGAATTTTGTAATAAAGGCACGACTTGTGGTTGCGGTGCTAATCACGGCGAAACCCCCAACTCACCATCACGCGAGCTATTTCTTAAAGGCAACAACGAGCTTTTAAGTCTGACACAGCCACACATCATTCAAGAAATTCACGAGCAATATTTAGCCGCTGGTGCAGATATTGTTGAAACCAATACTTTTGGTGCGACTAGCGTCGCGCAAGACGATTACCACATGGCGCACTTGGTTTATGAAATGAACCTCGAATCAGCCAAATTGGCACGTGCAGCCTGCGACAAATACAGCACCTCCAATAAGCCGCGTTTCGTGGCTGGCGCACTTGGCCCAACGCCAAAAACGGCTTCGATTTCTCCTGACGTCAACGATCCTGCCGCACGTAATATTACTTTCGACCAATTGGTCGCGGCATACCTCGAACAAACTCGAGCTTTGGTAAAAGGTGGCGTGGACATTTTGATGGTCGAAACCATATTTGACACGCTTAACTGTAAAGCAGCTTTATTCGCCATCGACAGTTTCTTTGAAGAAACTGGCAAACGCTTGCCCTTGATGATTTCAGGTACCGTGACTGACGCCTCTGGTCGTATTTTATCGGGCCAAACAGTGACAGCATTCTGGCATTCCGTGCGCCATGCCAAGCCTCTCACCATCGGCCTCAACTGCGCACTTGGTGCAGCGCTGATGCGCCCTTATGCAGAAGAGTTATCCAAAATCGCAGACACTTTTGTGTGCATTTATCCCAATGCGGGCTTGCCAAATCCAATGTCCGACACAGGATTTGATGAAAAACCTGCGGATACTTCGGCACTAGTCAAAGAGTTTGCTGAAAGCGGATTTATCAACATCGCGGGCGGCTGTTGTGGCACAACCCCGCCACATATCAAGGCGATTGCCGAAGCACTTAATACGGTTACACCACGCCAAGTACCTGTCATCGAAAAAAGCACCAAGCTTTCGGGCCTAGAGCCTTTTATCATC
Source organism: Pseudomonadota bacterium (assembly GCA_039800585.1). Lineage (GTDB taxonomy): Bacteria > Pseudomonadota > Gammaproteobacteria > Burkholderiales > Methylophilaceae > Methylopumilus_A. The sequence goes on along the minus strand of JBDLQN010000073.1, from coordinate 2,745 downwards.
GATGACAACTCTCTATTTGTGAACGTGGGTGAACGCACCAACGTCACGGGCTCCAAAGCATTTGCTCGCATGATTTTGAACGAGCAATACGAAGAAGCGCTTCAAGTTGCTCGCCAGCAAGTGGAAAACGGCGCGCAGATTATTGACATCAACATGGATGAAGGCATGTTAGATGCCATTAAAGCCATGTCGCACTTCTTGAATTTAGTGGCCTCAGAACCTGATATCGCCCGCGTGCCAATCATGATCGACTCATCCAAATGGGATGTGATTGAGGCTGGCTTGAAATGCGTGCAAGGCAAAGCCATCGTCAATTCAATTTCGATGAAAGAAGGCGAAGCCGAGTTCTTACGTCAGGCAAAATTGTGCATGCGTTATGGCGCTGCCGTTATCGTCATGGCTTTTGACGAAAAAGGCCAAGCAGACACCTTCGAACGCAAAATTGAAATCTGCAAACGCGCTTACGATTTGCTTACCCAAAAAGTCGGTTTCGCGGCTGAAGATATTATTTTCGACCCGAATATTTTTGCGATTGCGACGGGGATTGAAGAGCACAACAACTACGCTGTAGATTTCATCAATGCCACACGTTGGATTAAAGAAAATCTACCGCACGCCAAAATTTCTGGCGGTGTTTCTAACGTCAGTTTCAGTTTCCGTGGTAACGAACCAGCACGTGAAGCCATTCACACGGTATTCCTGTATCACGCCATTAAAGCGGGCATGACGATGGGCATCGTCAATGCTGGCATGGTCGGCATTTACGATGACTTGCCTGCCGAACTGCGTGAACGTGTTGAAGATGTGGTACTCAATCGTCGCCCTGATGCAACAGAACGCATGATTGAATTTGCAGGCACCCTCACTGCGGATGGCAAAAAAGAAGCACCGACTTTGGAGTGGCGTGGCACACCAGAAAATCCTGTGAGTGTTGAAAAACGTTTAGCCCATGCTTTGGTGCATGGCATCACTGAATTTATCAATGAGGATACCGAAGAAGCCCGCGTTCAAGCCATGCAAAAAGGCGGCAGACCGATTCATGTGATTGAAGGTCCACTCATGGATGGCATGAATATCGTGGGTGATTTATTCGGTCAAGGCAAAATGTTTTTACCACAAGTGGTCAAATCTGCTCGCGTCATGAAACAAGCCGTTGCGCATTTAATTCCGTTTATTGAAGAAGAAAAGTTAGCCGAAGAAAAACGCACAGGTATAGCAGCAAAACCAAAAGGGAAAATGCTGATTGCCACCGTGAAAGGCGACGTGCACGACATCGGCAAAAACATTGTGTCTGTGGTGCTGCAATGTAACAACTTTGAAGTGGTGAATATGGGCGTGATGGTGCCATGTTCAGAAATCTTGGCGATGGCCAAAGCAGAAAATGTGGACATCATCGGCCTCTCTGGTTTGATTACACCATCACTCGAAGAAATGGCACACGTTGCCCGTGAGATGCAACGCGACCCATATTTCCGTAGCGTCAAAATGCCGCTATTGATTGGTGGCGCAACTACGTCACGCGCGCACACTGCAGTCAAAATTGCGCCACACTATGATGGTCCTGTAGTTTATGTGCCAGATGCATCTCGCTCAGTTGCCGTGATGCAATCTTTGGTGTCTCCAGAACAACGTGAAACTTACATCGATGAATTGAACGCGGATTACGAGCGTGTGCGCACCCAACATGCCAATAAAAAAGGTGTGCCGATGCTGAGCATTGCTGATGCACGAAAAAACAAAGTGCAAATCAATTTCGCTGGCAAAAATACGCCGGTGAAACCTAAATTTATTGGTCGCCGCGTTTTAGAAAATATCGATTTAGCATTACTCACACAATACATCGATTGGGGTCCATTTTTCCAAACTTGGGATTTAGCGGGCGCTTATCCAGGGATTTTAAAAGACCCTGTGGTGGGCGAGACAGCGACAAAATTGTTCGCTGATGGACAAGCCTTACTCAAGAAAATTATCGAAGGCCGTTGGCTGACCGCCAGCGGTGTTATTTCATTATTACCAGCGAATTCTGTGAATGACGATGACATCGAGATTTACAGTGATGAAAGCCGCCAACAAGTAGCTTTCACCTATTACGGCATGCGTCAGCAAACCGAAAAACCTGTGATTGATGGTGTGCCTCGCCCCAACCAATGTTTGGCTGATTTTATTGCCCCAAAATCTTCAGGTGTTCAGGACTATATCGGCATGTTTGCCGTGACCGCTGGCTTAGGCATTGAGAAACATTTGAAACGCTTTGAAGATGCACATGATGACTTCAATGCGATTATGTTGAAATCACTTGCAGACAGGCTTGCAGAAGCCTTTGCAGAATATCTACACGAACGTGTGCGCACTGATTTGTGGGGTTATGCTGCCCAAGAGAAATTGAGCAACGAGGCTTTGATTAAAGAGGAATATCAAGGGATTCGCCCTGCACCGGGCTATCCCGCTTGCCCCGACCATACAGTGAAATCGGACATGTTTAAACTGATGCAAGCGAATGATATTGGCATGTCGCTCACCGAAGCATTAGCCATGAATCCTGCTGCTTCCGTTTCCGGTTTTTACTTTGCACACCCAGAGGCTAAGTATTTTAGCGTGGATAAAATTGGTGAAGACCAACTCACCGAAATGGCAAAAAGACGTGGTATGGATAAACAAGAACTTGCCCGCTGGCTTGCGCCGAATTTAGCTTAGGAACAAACATCATGCATATTCACATTCTTGGTATTTGCGGCACTTTTATGG
>JBDLQN010000072.1:0-4769 GCA_039800585.1 Pseudomonadota bacterium | reverse complement strand
AGATGGGCTGTGGGTGTTAGCCGCAAGAGCGCAGGCGGGGCATGAGCAAGAGATCCTCTTTATGGATAATACGTTCGTTAAGAAACGGATCATCGATCGCACCTTTGTAGATGCTGGCACGCGCTGGATTGTGGATTACAAGACCACCGCGGCGGTGGCCAACTTCTCTGAGGCTGAGATTCAGGCGGAGGCACTCAAACACTTGCCCCAGCTCGCTGAGTATGCGGCCCTGTTTAAAGAAGAAGGCCTACCAATAAAAACGGCCGTATTCTTTGTGAATGTCGGCCGTCTAATTGAGGTTGCTGTTTAAGTGCGCTTTAGTTGTTTTTGAAGTGTCTTCTTAGATACCAAACCACAAATACGGCCCCAGCGGCAGCAATCACGTAGTGGAACTCATGGAAATACACTTTAAGGCTTTCCCAGTTCTCGCCCATCTTAAAGCCAGCTAATGCGAGTAAGTAGCACCAAATCAGCGAGCCGACAAAGGTATAAACAACAAACTTAGTCATGTTCATGCGCGCAACCCCCGCAGGGAAGGCGATAAAGGTACGTACGGCTGGCAGCAAGCGACCGATAAAGATAATGATCTCACCGTGTTTTTCAAAGGCTTTATCCGCCCAATTTAAGTCTTTGTGCGAGATAAGCACCCATTTGCCGTATTTCTCTACCAATGGGCGACCGCCATACATGCCCAAGTAATAAGCTGGAATAGAGCCGAAAACACAGCCAAGAGCGCCAGCTAAAGCCACGCCCCAGAGCGTCATTTCACCCTTAAATACCAAAAAGCCCGCAAACGGCATGATGATTTCAGAGGGCAGGGGAATGCAGGCAGACTCAATGCCCATTAAGAGCACAATGCCGCTGTAACCCATCGATGAAATCACGCCCATAATCCAAGTGGCGAGCACTGCAATGATTTTTTCTAGCATTTAGATGAGATCTTTCATGAGGTTTTTGATGAAATCTGCACGATGCACGATGTCGTTGTATTGCACAGTTACTCTCAACTTATCAGGGCCATTCATGCGGCAGCGTTTATCTCGTTGCAGTAGCGCAATCAGTTTTGTGGGATCTAAATCTGCTTGCGGACTAAATTGTAGTTGAATCGTGCTATCGCTGGCATCAATTTTAATAATGCTGAGTGGTTTTGCTGCCACACGTAAACGATGGCAAGCCATTAAAGCCTCGCCTTGCTCAGGCAGCAAACCAAAGCGGTCAATCAGCTCTTCTTGCATGGTGTCGAGCTCGTCGTCATTGGTGCAATTAGCTAAGCGTTTATACAGCACCAAGCGTTCATGTACATCTGGGCAATAGTCATTGGTGAGTAGTGCTGGTGTGTGCAGATTGATCTCTGTGGTGACGCCTAATGGCGCAGACAAATCAGGCTCCTTGCCTTCCTTGAGGCGCTTAACTGCGTGATTGAGCATTTCTGAATAAAGATGAAAACCAATCTCTTGCATTTCGCCGCTTTGCGACTCGCCAAGTAATTCACCCGCACCACGAATTTCTAAGTCGTGCATGGCAAGATGGAATCCAGCGCCCAAATCCTCAAGCAATTGAATGGCATCCAAACGTTTTTGTGCCTGCGTGGTGATTTTGCGGTCAGGGTCGGTCAGCAAGTAGGCGTAGGCTTGGTGATGCGAGCGGCCAACGCGACCACGTAATTGATGTAGCTGCGCCAAACCAAACATATCCGCACGATTCATGATAATCGTGTTTGCGGTGGGCACGTCAATCCCTGTTTCAATAATCGTGGTGCATAGCAATAAGTTAGAGCGTTGATGATAAAAATCACGCATCACTTGTTCTAGTTCACGTTCGCGCAATTGGCCGTGGGCAATACTGATTCGGGCTTCAGGCAGGATGCGTTCAAGTTTCTCGCGCATCACTTGGATGGTGTCGACTTCATTGTGCAAGAAATAAACTTGGCCACCACGTTTAAATTCACGCATGGCGGCTTCGCGGATAATGCCTTCCGAATAGTCGGTGGCAAATGTTTTAATGGCCAAGCGCTTTTGCGGTGGTGTGGAGATCACACTGAACTCGCGTAAGCCTTCCATCGCCATACTCAGTGTGCGAGGAATAGGCGTGGCTGTGAGTGTGAGCACATCGACTTCGGCACGTAGCGCTTTGAGTTGTTCTTTTTGGCGCACACCAAAGCGGTGCTCTTCATCTAAGATGACTAAGCCTAAATTGGCAAATTTGACGTCGTTGGAAATAAGGCGATGCGTGCCAATCACAATATCAATGCTGCCATCTGCCAAACCTTTAAGTGCTTCGGCTTGTTCTTTTGCGGTGCGGAAGCGTGAAATTTCGGCGATTTTAATTGGCCATTCAGCAAATCGATCACTAAAGTTTTGGTAATGTTGTTCAGCGAGTAGGGTGGTAGGCACTAAAACCGCTACTTGGCGACCACCCATCACAGCCACAAAGGCAGCACGGAGCGCCACTTCTGTTTTACCAAATCCAACATCGCCACAGACTAGCCTATCCATGGGTCGACCAGACTGCATGTCGTTAATCACAGCTTCAATCGCAGATAGCTGGTCGGGGGTTTCTTCAAAAGGGAAACCTTCGGCAAAGGTTTCGTAATCTTGTAATGTAAGTTTGAAGGCATGACCCTTGCGTGCCGCCCGTTGGGCATAAAGATTAAGCAACTCTGCTGCAGTATCGCGAATTTGTTTGAGGGCTTTTTTCTTAGCCTTTTCCCAATTGCCTGAGCCTAGTCTATGCAGCGGCGCAGATTCTGGCGGGCCACCTGAGTAGCGCGAAATAAGAAATAACTGAGAAACGGGCACGTAAAGTTTATCGTCGCCTGCGTATTCCAATAGCAAAAATTCGGTTTCGCCTTCACCAAAATCTAAACTAATTAAACCGCGGTAGCGCCCAACGCCATGTTGTTCGTGTACAACGGGGTCATTCTCACGTAGCTCGGATAAATCCTTGAGCATGCCTTCAGCATTGCGTGTTTTTTCCTTTTCTCGTCGACGTTGTTGGCGCACAGTGGCAGCATAAAGCTCAGCCTCGGTGACGATGGCAATGTCTTGGTACTCGAAGCCTGCATGTAAACTGGTAATGCCCAACATTAGCTTGGCATTTTGAGTAGAAAAATCTTCCCAGTTTTCGCACAGCTGCGGCTTGATGTTGTGCTCGTTTAATAGCTGCAGAATCGTTTCACGTCGCCCCAAGCTTTCTGCTGCGATTAAAATGCGGCCCGAATAGCCTTGCGTAAAAGCCTCAAATTTATGAAGAGGACGCTCTGCGCGACGCTCGATATCAAGCGCTGGTAAGCCATTGCTGGTATCTTGATTATTAATCGTAAAGCGTGGGTAGTCCTGGGTTTGTGCGAAAAAGCGATCGGCTTTAATGAGTAGAGTTTCAGGCGTCAAAATTGGACGTTCTGGGTCATGCGCCAATAAGCGATAACGTGATTGAGCCTCATGCCAAAAATCTTGGGCGGACTGATCTAAATTGCCATGCAAACAAAGCACACTTTGCTTGGGTAGATAATCTAATAAAGTGGCGGTTTGCTCAAAAAAGAGCGGCAAATACCACTCAATACCGCCACTGGCGATGCCTTTGCTGACGTCTTTATAAATGCGGCTTTTGGATGGGTCACCTTCAAATATTTCGCGGAAATTTTGACGGAACTGGGCAATGCCTTTTTCGTCTAGTGGAAATTCACGCGCAGGGAGTAGCCTAATTTCTGGAACAGGGTAAAGGCTACGCTGGGTATCCACATCAAAAGTGCGGATGGTTTCGATTTCATCATCAAATAAATCAATTCGGTAGGGGAGTTGACTGCCCATAGGGAACAAATCAATCAATCCACCACGTACGCTAAATTCACCAGGGCTAACCACTTGGCTGACATGGTGATAACCCGCCTCAGTACATTGACTCCGCAGCGCTTCTACATCGAGCTGCTGGCCTTTTTTGAGCATAAAGCTATTGGCGGCCAAGTAAGCCATAGGAGGCAGTTTAATCAGCGCTGTTGCTGCAGGCACAAGGACGACATCACAATTATTTTGCGTAATTTGATAGAGCGTTAATAAACGCTCTGAGATGAGGTCTGGGTGCGGTGAAAAATGGTCGTAAGGCAGTGTTTCCCAGTCGGGCAGTAAATTAACGACCAACTGCGGTGCAAACCAGGGGATTTCTTCAAGTAAACGCTGTGAGTCAAAGGCATTGGAGGTAACCACGACCAGCGGTGTTTTAGTTTTATGGGCTTTTAAATTAAGCGCCAGTTGCGCTAGCGCAGCACTGTCTAGACCAGCAGGCATGGGCGGTAACTGATGGGTATTGCCTTGTGCTGGAACAGCAAATGAAAACTGCATGAAATGAAATGCCGAAATTTAATTTAAAAGAACGCCTATTATAGCCGTAGGCGCTAGGCTAGGGCTATTTTTAGGCGGGTGTGTTGGCTGGTCAGGCGTTTATTTATGCAGTTTTTTGATTTGGATTTCCGCTTCAATCCAATAGTCGCTCGGATTGCCTTTAAATCCGTCATTCAGGGCGATGTAATAAGCAGCAACTTCAGTCATTTTGTATAAAGCTTCAGGACTCGCTGTTGCTTTTTTAGGCGCTGCCTTTTTGGTGGTCGATTTTGCCGCAGGTTTTTTTACGGCGGCTTTTTTGGGTGCAGCTTTTTTAACCGTAGTTGCTTTACTGGCTGCAGGTTTGCTGTTTGCTGCTTTTGTGGTGGCCATGTGATTTCCTTTTTAGTTATGCGAACTTCGAGGACTGACAGGACTGACGCTCTTAATATT
>JBDLQN010000071.1:0-4860 GCA_039800585.1 Pseudomonadota bacterium | reverse complement strand
GTGCACAAGGTAATCGACCAATGCACCCATACCGCACGTTTAGCAAGTAAGCGGATTTCTTTTACATGGTGAGGCAAATGACCGTCTCTCTCCATCAGCACACGGTAGCGATCTACCACGCGACCCAGTCGCATAGCCAATACCGACAAAATAGCACCTATGCCTGTTAACAAGAAAACAGGGGCTACAGCCTGTTGAATGACCTGTGAAACCGTTGTTAAATTTTCTGTAATTTCTATCATGGTTGCCTATTCTAACCTCTAAAAACTTTTCGCAGGAGGCTCTATTACAGGCTTGTTACAAAAAAAATTATTAAAAAAATAATTAAAGATTGTTGAATCGCGGGTTTTTGGGTGTAAGATAGCCGTTCCTTTAACCTTTTATGAATGATGATGCTATGAACAAACAAGAATTAATCGCAAGTATCGCAGCTAGCGCTGACATTTCTAAAGCTGCTGCAGCTAAAGTTGTAGACGCTTTCACAAGCACAGTTACTACTGCTCTTAAAAAGGGTGACACAGTAACTTTGATCGGTTTCGGTACATTTGCTGTTAGCAAACGTGCTGCACGTACTGGCCGTAACCCACAAACTGGTAAAGAATTGAAAATCCCAGCACGTAAAGCTCCAGCTTTCCGCGCAGGTAAAGCACTTAAAGACGCAGTTAACAAATAATTAGCGCTCTAAATTAAAAAAGCCCGCAATGCGGGCTTTTTTATTGCCTGTTTACCAACTAACTAGAGTAAGCGATTTCCTTTTTCATCCACCACCGGCGTGCCGTCTTCTTTAACAAAAGCCTGTTGCTGTGATGCAGACAAAATATCTAACACCAGCTCAGAAGGGCGGCACAACTTCACCCCTAAATCGGTCACCACAATTGGACGATTAATTAAAATGGGATTCGCCGCCATACCGTCCAACAAGGCATCATCAGATAAGCTCATATCATCCAGCTTTAGCTCTAAATAGAGCGGCTCCTTAGCCCGAATAACATCGCGGACAGGCACACCCATCTTGGCAATCAAATCTTTTAGCTCTTGCTTGCTAGGGGGCGTTTTTAAATACTCAATCACTTCTGGCTGAATCCCAGCATTTTCAATCAAGGCCAAAGTGTTACGAGAAGTCCCACATTTGGGGTTATGATAAATTTTGATGGACATGATGCGCTTTCAAAAAAGAAGAGGCTCTTTCGAGCCTCTGGATTTTGCTTAACTTTGAAATTAAACGTCAATGTTATGTGCGCCCAAAGCGTTGTCTTCGATAAACGCACGACGTGGTTCCACTTGGTCGCCCATCAGCGTTGTGAAAATCTCATCTGCCGCAATGGCATCATCGATTTGCACTTTGAGCAAACGGCGTACTTGTGGGTCCATGGTGGTTTCCCAAAGTTGCTCTGGATTCATCTCGCCCAAGCCTTTGTAGCGTTGGATGTTGAGGCCATGTTTTGCTTCTGCCAACAGCCAGTCCAACGCTTCTTTAAATGTAGCCACCATTTGTGATTTTTCGCCACGTTGAACCATCGCGCCATCACCCAACAGGCCTTGTAACATTTCTGAGGCTTTGAGGATTTGACGATAGTCGCCACTGGCCAAGAAATCGGTATCAATGACACATGATTGCAAGTTGCCGTGTACGTATTTGTTTACTTCTAGGCGGTAAGTACCAGCCTCTTGGTTAAACGCCACAATCACTTCTGAGCCTGTGGCACCCAAAATAGGACGTAGTTTTTCAGCGGCTTTATTGGCGCCACTTTCATCAGCTAGTGTAATTTCACCCAAGTCCTGCAAGGCACGCAACACGCTTTCATCATAAAGTGATGAGATGCGACGAATCACCGCCTCGGTGAGCACCATTTGTTTGGCGATTTCTGCCAAAGCTTCATCTTTTAGCGTTGTACCGTTAGATTTGGTTAGCAATGAGGCTTCTTTAAGCGCTGATTGCAATAAGTATTCATCTAACTCGTGCTGATCTTTTAAATAGCGCTCATCACGACCTTGTTTGACTTTGTATAGTGGTGGTTGAGCAATATAGATATGGCCTTGCTCAACTAGCTCTGACATTTGACGATAGAAGAATGTAAGCAAGAGTGTTCGAATGTGCGCACCGTCAACGTCGGCATCCGTCATGATAATAATGCGGTGATAACGCAGCTTTTCCAGACTGAAGTCCGCTTTGCCAATGCCCGTACCTAAAGCGGTAATCAGGGTGGCAATTTCTTGTGAGCCAAGTAGTTTGTCAAAACGTGCTTTTTCCACGTTAAGAATCTTACCCTTTAGCGGCAAGATAGCTTGGTTTTTACGGTCACGCCCTTGTTTAGCTGAACCGCCCGCAGAGTCACCCTCGACCAAGTAAATTTCACATTTTGTTGGGTCGCGTTCTTGGCAATCCGCCAATTTACCTGGCAAGCCCATGGTATCCATGGCACCTTTACGGCGGGTCATTTCGCGGGCTTTACGCGCCGCATCACGAGCACGCGCTGCATCTACAATCTTGTTACAGATAATTTTGGCATCGTTAGGATTTTCTAATAAGAATTCCGCTAATTTGGTTGCCACCACCTCTTGAACCACTGGCTGCACTTCACTTGAAACCAATTTATCTTTGGTTTGTGATGAGAATTTTGGCTCAGGCACTTTTACTGAAAGCACAGCGGTTAAGCCTTCGCGCATATCGTCACCACTGGTTTCGATTTTGGCTTTTTTGGACAACTCATTTTCTTCAATGTAGTTGTTTAAAGTACGCGTCATGGCGGTACGTAAACCCGTTAGATGGGTACCGCCATCACGTTGTGGAATGTTGTTGGTAAAACACTGCACAGATTCGCTGTAAGAGTCATTCCACTGCATGGAAATTTCAACGGTCATGCCGTCTTTTTCTACAGAAGCATAGAATGGTTTTGGATGAAGCACCGTTTTACTGCGGTTCATAAACTCTACAAAGCCCTGCACACCACCAGAATAGGCAAAGTTTTCGCTCTTATTGTGACGTTGGTCGATAAGCTCGATTTTTACGCCGTTGTTCAAGAATGAAAGCTCGCGCAAGCGCTTGGCTAAAATATCAAAGCTATATTCAATATTGCCGAATGTATCTACTGATGGGAAGAAATGCACTTCTGTACCAGAGCGGTCTGTTGTGCCTGTTTCAGCAAGAGGCGCTTGTGGCACGCCACGTCTAAACTCCATTTGGTAAACCTTGCCGTTTTTGCAGATACGCAAACGTAGCCAATCAGATAGCGCGTTCACCACAGAAACACCCACACCGTGCAAGCCGCCTGAAACTTTATAAGAGTTTTGGTCGAACTTACCGCCAGCATGTAGTTCGGTCATTACAATTTCTGCTGCAGAGCGTTTGATATCGTTTTTGTCGTCCTGCTTAATATCGACCGGAATACCACGGCCGTTATCTGAAACACTGATTGAATTATCTGGATGAATAATGACTTTAATGTCATCACAATGACCCGCTAAGGCTTCGTCAATGGCGTTGTCTACAACCTCAAACACCATATGGTGCAAACCGCTACCATCGGAAGTGTCGCCGATATACATCCCTGGGCGTTTACGAACCGCATCAAGCCCCTCAAGAATGGTAATACTGGACGAGTCGTAGTCTTTGTTATTTTCAGCCATATTGATTTCTTATGTGTTGAGGTTAATTTAAATAGTGTTTCACGTGAAACTAGATGCGCATTGGCATCACCACGTATTTGTAATCTTGATCATTTGGAATCGTGACTAAACAGCTACTGTTTGCATCCGCAAAAGAGAAAATCACTTCTGGGCTGTTGATGTTGTTTAATACGTCAATCAGGTAAGTCACGTTGAAGCCGATATCTAATGAGTCACCTGGATAATTCACTTCCAACTCTTCTTCTGCTTCTTCTTGTTCGCTGTTAGTGCTAATTAAGCGCAAGCTATTGTTAGCTAACACCATGCGAATACCACGATATTTTTCATTTGAAAGAATCGAAGCGCGTTGCATTGCCAATAAAACAGTCAAACGATCAACAGTAAAGTGGTTTTGATGCCCAACAGGAATCACACGTGTGTAGTCAGGGAATTTACCATCAATCACTTTGGTAATCAGCTTGATATCACCGAAAGAGAAATTTACTTGTGTTGAAGAAAGCTCAACGGTGACTTCATCATCGCTGTCATCCAATAACTTAATCAACTCAACCACAGTTTTACGAGGAATGATGATTTCTTGTTTGTTGTAGTTACCTACCAACTCTGTTGAGGTAAAGCTCAAACGGTGGCCGTCTGTACCCACCACATTTAAGCGATTGCCATTTACTTCAAACAACAGACCGTTTAAGTAGTAACGAATATCTTGTTGCGCCATTGCGAACTCAACTTGCTTGAATAAGCGCTTTAATGTGCTTTGGCCTAGGCTAATTGAAACGGTATCTGTTCCAACTGCTTTGGTCATCACTGGATAATCAACCGCTGGAAGTGTTTGCAAATTAAATTTGCTCTTACCTGCTTTTACAGTGACACGGCTATCGCTGGTTGCCATGTTAATTTCTGTGTTGTCTGGTAGTGCACGACAGATATCCAGCAGTTTTTTAGCTGAAATGGTGGTTGAAAGCTCACCACCAATCGCTGTATTGATGGCTAAAGAGATTTGCATCTCTAAATCTGTTGCTGTGAGCACCATTTTTTCGCTGTTGGCTTCTAATAACAAATTAGAAAGAATAGGTAAGGTATGGCGTCTTTCAACAATACCTGAAACAGATGAAAGTGGTTTCAATAAGGTTTCACGGTTTATTTTAATGTTCATGTTTTTAAAAACCTAAATATATATATAAATCTAATAATAAATAATAATGTTCTGAAAATCTGTTGATATGTAAATTATGT
>JBDLQN010000070.1:0-5186 GCA_039800585.1 Pseudomonadota bacterium | reverse complement strand
ATGCACGCTAATACCATTTATCACCCCACCCAAAACCACGCCAAACGACGACTTCAGGCTATAATGCACCCAACAACTTTAGGAGCCCCTCATGAAACCTAACCGCTTTAGCAAGCTCACCAAGGATGGCCTAGGCATCGTTGGCCAACTCGTCCTCGTCGTCATCGCCATGGCCACCGTGGGCGCCGTGGTCAAGGAAATCATGCACATCTGGGACGCCGGCACGATCACCGTCGCCGACCTGCTCTTGATGTTCCTCTACCTCGAGGTGATGTCGATGCTGAGCCACTACCTGGGCTCAGGCAACCTGCCAGTACGTTACCCGCTCTATATCGGGATCATCGCGTTAGCGCGTTTCTTGGTGTTAGAAATCGCCGAGTTAGATGCCCTACGCATGTGGGCACTCTCTGGCTCTATCTTGCTGATTGCGTTAGCGATTTTGGTGGTGCGTTATGGCCATGTGCGCTTCCCCTACACCGACCACTCAGACTAAGTAGCAATAAAGAGACAAAAAAGGCGCCGATCAGCGCCTTTTTTATTCTAGAAGTAATCTATTCCCGTAAACTTTTTAATATCGCGTCGTTGGCGCTTGGTGGGACGCCCCGCCCCCCTCTCGCGGCGGGCATGCTCGGCCTCACGCGTCACGGATAAGTTTTCTCGCTTCTGCAAGCTCTCAGACGTTTCCTCATAAAGCAAAGCAGCTTCTGGCGCGCCCTTGCGTGTCACAGATAAAGCCTTCACTGCCACTTCCATCTCCAGCTCCTTGCGGCGAATATGGATCACCTGCCCCACCTTCACCTCTTTAGCAGGTTTGACACGGTCACCATCCACATGAATTTTGCCTGTCTCGATCGCTTCTGTTGCTAGGCTTCTAGTCTTATAAAAACGAGCGGCCCATAGCCATTTGTCTAGGCGGCATTTTTCTGGGGGGTCTTTTTCTAAAGCATTGGCCATTAGCGCGTGTTGAGCTGAATCGGTTGATTGTGCTGGAAGGCTTTGCGGAAAGTCTCTAGATGATGTTCTGCACGACCTAAGACGCTGTCTTCAGGGTAGCGTCCATCCTGCATCACACCAGCCTCCACATCCGTTAATAAATGAATGCCTTCAAACACATTATTCACCGCATAAAGGTGGAACTGACCGGCTTTGACCGCGGCGACCACTTCAGGATCTAGCACCAAATGCGCTAAATTGCGGCGTGGAATAATCACACCCTGCTTGCCATCCATGCCAATGGCCTTACAGATGCGGAAGTAGCCCTCAATTTTTTCATTCAAGCCGCCAATCGCCATGACCTCACCGTGCTGGTTCATCGCACCCGTGACGGCAATGCCTTGTTTAATCGGCACGCCAGACAAAGCAGATAGCAGCGCGTAAAGCTCAGCACATGAGGCTGAGTCACCTTCAACACCGTGATATTCCTGCTCAAACACCAAAGAGGCCGTCAGAGACAAGGGGGTTAATTTACTAAAACTAGCGGATAACCAGCTACGCAAGATCATCAAGCCTTTATCATGGTTAGGGCCTGTCATGGCGACTTCACGGTCAATATTGATCACGCCCTCACCACCCGCATAACAACGGGCTGAGATACGCACTGGCGAACCAAAACTCATATCGCCTAAATCAATATGGGTCAGCGCATTGATTTGACCAATGTGCTCACCCGTCACATTAATCATCACCTCACCATCCACAATCGACTCAAGTAGCTGACGCTCTGGGCAATGGTGACGCTCAAACCTGGCATTCAATGCTTGTTGAATATGCTGGACTTCCACCAACTTTGCATTCGCTTTATCGGCAATGAGCGCACTCTCCAGCACCAATCGCTCAAGCACTGAAAACTGGGTGCCGATACGCACTTGGTCATCAATTTGCCTATGCATAAAGCGAATCAGCTCAAGCACAGCCTCTGCCGCAAAATCCTTAAGCTGATGCTCGCTGGTAAATCGCGCCACTAATTTGGCAACGTTCAGGTAGGCCTCTTCGTTGGCTGGCGCGCTATCGGCAAAGTCCACCTTAATTTGGAAATATCGGGCAAACTCAGGCAGCTCATCTTGCAAGGCGTAATATTCTTCCCGCGTTGCAATCAGCACAATCTTCACATCGGCTGGCAAAGCCTCTGGCGCAAAGTGTCCGCCCGTATTTTGACTGGCAGCGCCGCTAGACTCCTCAATTTGCAAAGTGCCGTTACGCAAAAAGCGATGCAGCTTCTCTAAAATCTGATTGCCTGATTGCGCATCGCCATTAATATCGCGCAAATAAAGCATCAGGGTGCCACCATGGGCACGCAAGATATTACCTGCTCGAAGCCGCATAAAATCAGGTGAACTGCTATTGTTATCTGAAGCTTCAAACCCACCAAACAGCGAACTAAAACTAGGGTCTTCATCAAAAATTACTGGTGAACCCAATTGCGGATGTTTCGCATAGTGGGTGTTATCCACCATCACATTCACACGATAACGCCCCAAGAAGTTCTCTAACATCCCTTCGTTATCCGCATTAGAAACACTCGCTTGAGAGAAAATCTCAATATTCTCAAAAGCGTCGCGCATCAAGGCAGCCAAATAGGCCTCAAACTGAAGCACGTCGGCACTTGGTTCAGTCTCATCCTCGCCTTTAACGATGGCTATCAACACCGCAAATTGATCAATAAAGAACTGCTCGATCGATTTTTTGCGGGCGTCATCTATCTTTTTAGGTGGCGCGTCTTTTTCTGTTGCAGCAGTCGGCACTGATAAATCACCCAGCAACCCTGGCATGACCTTGAGCAGCTTACGAATAAAGGCGTCCATGGCAACACGAAGCTTTACGCCATGTCCCGCACCGAGATATAACGGCAAGGGCTTCTCTGGCGTTTCAAAGTGATGAAGCAGCACAAAATCTTTAGGTTTTGCACGTGTTTTCGAAATACTCTCGATGAGCTGCCAAGTAAGCGATTGACGACCACTGCCAGAATCACCCAACACCAACACATTAAAACTAGGCTTAAATAAACTCAGACCGAAAGTAGCGGCTTTTTTAGCCTGATCTTGCCCTAGCCAGACCTCTGCATTAAGCGGTTCAAGTTCATTTGTCGATTTAAATCCCAAGGTTTTAAATCCCAAGGTTTGCTTGGAAAGATCAACAGTCAGTTGAGCGGGGGTTAATTGATCAGACATGGATGTTTTTCGATATGGGGTTGATGAGTTTTACCAGCGTTTTTTAGCTTCGTCGTCAGAAGTTTTAGCTTCTACCCAACGACTACCAGCTGGCGTTTGTTCTTTTTTCCAAAATGGCGCTTCGGTTTTGAGGTAGTCCATCATAAACTCACAAGCAGCAAAAGCTTCTTTTCTGTGGCTGGAGGCGACTAAAACCAAAACAATCTGATCTAGCGGCTTGAGCTTGCCCACACGATGCACAATTAGCGCATCAATCACCTCCCAGCGCTCTTTCGCTTGCTCAATAATTGCCTGCAAAGACTTTTCGGTCATGCCTGGATAGTGTTCCAACACCAGTTCCGACACTTGATCACCTTCATTCAAATCACGCACTTGTCCAACAAACGCAGCGACCGCACCGATATTGGCGTCACTGCGACGCAGCATATTGATTTCTGCACCCGCATCGAAATCCTCAATTTGCACTCGAACCGTCATAGACTATGTTGCTTGCCTCGGTTAGCCGCCCGTCACAGGAGGGAAAAAGGCCACTTCGTCGCCATCTTTAATTTGGGCATTGTTATCTACCAGCGCATGGTTAATAGCTGCACGAATAGACTGCTTGCCATTAAACAAATTCGCCCAAGCTTCGCCGCGCTGCGCTAAATAAGCTTTTAATTGCGCCACATTGGCGACATCCGTAGGCAAGTCGATATCCTCAGTCGAGTAATTGAGGTTTTCTTTCAGCCTCGCAAAATAAAGTACTTTAATCAACGATGTCATCTCCAATCACGTCAGCATCGGTCACTGCGCCTCGCTGACCGCTAATAGCTTGACCCATCAGCTGGATTAATTTCTTTTTGTGTTGCTCATTGCCCATTAGGCTTGAACTGAAGGTAATGCCAAATTTGGCCGCGTATTGCTGGATCAACATAATGACCACTGTTTCGCTGGCATCGATCTCTGTTGGTTGGTTTTGATCTGTCATCGCACTCTCTTTTATTCAATGCCGCTTTTTATTCAATCCCGTTTAGATCATCACCTGGCAGTGAAAGTCGCTCATGCTCGCCTTCCAGCTCCACACGTTCAATTTGTGAGAATCGACGGGATATTTTCTGGCTAGTCGTTTGCACGTCTTGCGCGTCTTCATGGGCTTGACGAATATGATCAGCCAGCTTTTTCATGCGCGTGTCAAAACGCCCAAACTCTTTGCCCAACTTGCCTAATTCATCTTTAATAATATGAACTTGTTTGCGCGTTTCCACGTCTTTTAGCACGGCACGCGCTGTATTGAGCACAGCCATCAAGGTGGTTGGGGAAACCACCCAAACACGTTTAGACATCGCATAATCGACCACATCTGAATGATAGGCATGAATTTCAGCAAACACGGCTTCTGCGGGGATAAACATCACTGCCCCGTCTGAGGTCACTTCAGGAATAATGTATTTGCTAGCGATATCATCCACATGCTTTTTAACATCGGCTTTAAATTGACGCTGAGCCAGCACACGATCCTGCTCGCTGATGCCTGTTTCAAACATCTTGTGATAATTTTCTAGCGGGAATTTAGAATCCACAGCCACCATACCTGTCGGCTCAGGCAAGAACAACGCGCAATCCACACGTGTGCCGTTAGGCATGGCGTACTGCATCTCATAAGTGCCATTGGGCATAATATTGCGCACCAAGGCTTCTAATTGCACTTCGCCAAAGGCACCACGTGATTTTTTATCACCCAATAAAGCCTGCAAACTCACCACATTGCTAGTTAAACCATCAATCTTCTCTTGGGCTTTATCAATGGTGGCTAAGCGCTCCATGACACGCACAAAGGTGTCATTGGTCTTTTTAAAACCTTCATCTAAACGCTCAGTCACCTTGCCGCTAATTTCTTCAAGACGCGCATCCACGACCTTGCTTAAGCTTTCAATACTGGCGGTCAGCTGCAAAGTCGCATGACGCATGGTCGCCTGAATTAACTCTTGCTCCGCTTTACCCTGCTCGGCCAAGGTCACATGCAGTTTCTCTAAAACAGTT
>JBDLQN010000069.1:0-6482 GCA_039800585.1 Pseudomonadota bacterium | reverse complement strand
GCCGGAATCGTCGCCGATTCTGTGCCTGAAAGTGAATGGATGGAAACGCAAAATAAAGCACGTGCCGTGTTACGCGCTGCTGAGCTAGTTAATTTGGGTCTAGATACGACTCTAGAAGGTAAGGAGTAAGCCATGTTGTTAATGATTGATAATTACGACTCCTTTACTTACAACCTTGTGCAGTACTTGGCGGAGCTTGGCCAAGATGTGCAGGTTTACCGTAATGATGAAATTGATTTAGCTAAAGTTAAGTCACTTAATCCAGACCATATCGTGATTTCACCAGGTCCTTGCACGCCTAATGAGGCGGGTATTTCTGTGCCTCTCATTCATGAATTCGCTGGCAAAATTCCATTGCTTGGTGTGTGCTTGGGTCACCAAAGTATCGGCCAAGCCTTTGGCGGGAAAATCGTGCATGCTAAACAACTGATGCACGGCAAGACTTCGCTGATTCATCATAAAAATATTGGTGTGTTTAAAGATTTGCCTAATCCTTATACAGCAACGCGTTATCACTCTTTAGTGATTGAGCGTGAAAGCCTGCCTGATTGTCTCGAAATCACCGCTTGGACCGATGACGGTGAGATTATGGGTGTGCGTCATAAAACCTTGCCTGTTGAAGGCGTGCAATTCCATCCCGAATCTATTCTGACCGAATATGGTCACGAGCTACTCAACAACTTTTTGAAAGCTTATTAATGGTTTTCAAGGACGTTTTAAGTCAGTTGCTTGAGCGTCAAGACTTGACGCAAGACACCATGCTGGCGGTGATGCGCCAAGTCATGTCTGGCGAACTTACGTCAGCACAAATCGCAGCCTTTCTGATTGCTTTGCGGGCCAAAGGCGAAACCGTAGATGAAATTGCTGCGGCTGCCATGGTGATGCGTGAGCTTTCTACTAAAGTCGCTATTCAAGACACCGAGCACCTCATTGATACCTGCGGTACTGGGGGCGATGGCATTCAAACTTTTAATGTTTCCACTGTATGTGCTTTCGTGGCGGCTGCCGCGGGCGCTAAAGTGGCCAAACATGGCGGGCGCTCTGTTTCTTCTACTTGTGGCAGTGCCGATGTATTAGAAGCTTTGGGCGTGAACGTCAATCAAAGTCCTGAACAAGTTGCTGCGAGTGTGAATGAAATTGGCATTGGCTTTATGTTTGCGCCTAACCATCACAGTGCCATGAAACACGCCGCGCCAGTGCGCCGTGAATTGGGCATACGCACACTATTCAATTTGCTTGGCCCGATGACCAATCAGCGCTCACTGGTAAATTAGCTAAAGTATTGCAAAAGCTCGGTAGTGAGCATGTGCTGGTGGTGCATGGTGCGGACGGCATGGATGAAATCTCATTCACCGGTGATACCTTTGTGGCTGAACTTAAAAATGGCCAAGTAAGGGAATATGTCTTAAATCCAGCTCAGTTTGGCTTGGCTACACATCAGCTAAAAGAGATTCAAATTAAAGATGCTGCAGAATCCAAAGCCATGATTTTAGATGTGCTGAATGGTAAAAAGGGTGCTGCACGAGATATTGTGTTGATGAACGCGGGTGCCGCGATTTATGTGTCAGGCCAAGCAGCAAGCTTGCAAGCAGGGATTGATAAAGCGGCGGCAGTGATTGATAGCGGTGCTGCTTTAGAGAAATTGAATCAGTTAATTGCTCGATCTAATCGAGCTTAAATTTACTCAGACCTAAAAGGTTGTTATGTCAGATATTTTAAATAAAATTTTAGCGACTAAACGTGAAGAGGTTGCGGCGGCGAAAGCCAAAAAGTCGCTAGATCAAGTCCGTGAAGAGGCCTATAACCAGCCTGACCCTCGTGATTTTGTTGGTAGTATTCTGGACAAGGTAGATGCTGGCAAACCAGCAGTGATTGCGGAAATTAAAAAAGCCAGCCCATCAAAAGGCGTGATTCGCGAAAACTTTAACCCAGCTGAAATTGCTAAGTCTTACGAAAAAGGTGGCGCGGCTTGTTTGTCTGTCTTGACCGATCAAGACTATTTTCAAGGCTCACCAGAATATTTGAAACAAGCGCGCGCGGCCTGTTCGCTGCCGGTTTTGCGTAAGGATTTTATGATTGATCCTTACCAAGTTTACGAAGCGCGTGCCATGGGTGCTGACTGTATTTTGTTGATTGTTGCTGCGCTGGAACTAGCCCAAATGCGCGAGTTAGAAGAAACGGCGCACGATTTGGGTATGGCGGTATTAGTCGAAGTGCACGATGGCGACGAACTTGAATTGGCCTTGCAATTAGAAACGCCACTAATCGGTATCAACAATCGTAATCTGCGCACTTTCGATGTGACGCTAGACACCACTTTGGGGCTATTAAAACAATTGCCAGAAGACCGCTTTGTGGTTACCGAATCAGGTATTTTTACACCAGAAGATGTTGCCTTGATGATGAATAACAATGTGCATGCTTTCTTGGTGGGTGAAGCATTTATGCGTCAACCAGATCCAGGTGCAGAGCTTGCACGTGTTTTTGCAGTTCCTGCTTCAGGTTGTTCAGCTTAATTTAAGATTTAAGGATTAAATCATGTCAAAAGCTAACCAACAGTTTTTAGCCATCCGTCCACGCCGTATGCGTAAAGATGAGTTTTCGCGTCGATTGATGCGTGAAAACGTGCTGACGACGAACGACCTGATTTATCCAGTCTTTGTACTTGAAGGCGAAAATCGCACGGAAGATGTCGCCTCGATGCCAGGCGTTAAGCGCCAAAGTATTGATGTCTTATTAAAAACAGCGGCTGAGTGCGTAGCGCTTGGCATTCCAGCGATTGCCTTATTTCCAGTGGTGCCACAAGACTTCAAAAGTTTGGACGCCAAAGAAGCTTTTAATCCAAACGGCTTAGTGCCGCGTACAGTAAAAGCGCTCAAAGCGGCTTTCCCTGAATTAGGGGTCATTACGGATGTGGCTTTAGATCCTTACACCACCCACGGCCAAGATGGCTTGATTGATGACACAGGCTATGTGCTTAATGATGAAACCGTTGAAGTGCTGGTTAAGCAAGCGCTTTGCCATGCGGCAGCTGGTGCCGATGTGGTTGCGCCATCTGACATGATGGATGGTCGTATTGGCGCCATTCGTGATGCGCTTGAAGAACACGGTTTTATCTACACCCGCATTTTGGCTTATTCAGCCAAATACGCTTCAGCCTTTTATGGTCCATTCCGTGATGCAGTGGGCTCATCCGCCAATTTAGGCAAAGGCAATAAATACAATTACCAAATGGACCCGGCTAATTCAGACGAAGCGATTAAAGAAGTCGCTTTGGATATTGAAGAAGGTGCGGACATGGTGATGGTCAAGCCAGGCATGCCCTATTTGGATATCGTGCGCCGTGTTAAAGAAGAGTTTGGTGTGCCCACTTATGCCTATCATGTCAGTGGCGAATATGCCATGCTCAAAGCCGCTGCGCAAAACGGCTGGTTGGATGAAAAGGCGTGTGTCTTAGAAGCGATGTTGGGGTTTAAACGCGCTGGTGCTGACGGTATTTTGACTTACTATGCCCTTGATATTGCTCGTTGGCTTAAATAGCCAGTAAGGCTCTGAGTCCTGCAATATCAACGCGCTCTGCATTCGCACCATTGACAGGGTTTTTAGTCGAAAATCGAATATCATCCACTTCAAACACGCTTAGTTTTACCAAGCCATTCGGCGCTTCTAGCGTAAACATGGGCACTTTCATACGATCGGAATTCTTCTTATCGGCTTTTTCACGTACTCGATAAGATTTCTCGTTGCTGTCGTAGGGAATTTGCTGATTCAGCAAAAAAATCTCGACCTCTTTAGCACTATCCGCAAACAAATGAATATGCGTTTCCGAATTTAGCCCAGCCGTGCCATCGAGCACGCCGCCAGTTAAATGAGGTTTAAAGCGTTGAAATAACTCCATCACCACAAGTGCGTCTTGACGAAGTTGCTGCAAGGCTTGTGGCTGTGAATCGCTGTTATAAAGCTCATGAAAAATACGAATTTCTTCTTCGATTTGAGCGTTAGAAGGAAGGCAGTTGGCATCTTCAACACCAAGCTGTTTTCCAGCTTTTTTCTTGGCGTAGGCATAGTCGGAAATGCCGTCCTCCGCCATCATGCGAGCGGCTTCCTGCGCCACAAGTTGGCGCAGTTGTAGCTGACGTCCGCCGAATTCTTTTGCCATCTTTAAAGCACTTAACTATTAATAAAGTGGATCGTTCGCCAAAAGCTCCGCAGCTGGATTTTTAGCTGTGAGGCCACCTGCTTTTTCAGGGGGTGGAAACTCGTGATAGAAATACTCGTAAGTCCCATTTTCATCTTCGCCAGCGCGGCTCCCACTGTTGATGTTGATGCGCAGTGAATCCACCCCTGCTGGTGGATTGAGCGACACCTCAGGCACGTTTCTTAAGGCAACGGCCATATATTTAATCCAAATCGGCAAAGCCGCTGAACCGCCTGTTTCTGTGCCGCCTAGCGATTGAGGTTTGTCGTAGCCTATCCAAGCAATGGCCACTTGTTTGGGGTTAAAGCCAGCAAACCAGGCATCGATATGATTGTTGGTCGTGCCCGTTTTGCCTGCTAAATCACCACGTCCGAGTTGACGCGCTTTGGCGGCAGTACCAATGCGTGTGACGTCTTGCATCATCGAGGTCATCAAGAAAGCGTTGCGCTCATCAATCACACGCTCTGCGTCGTTGCCTGCTTCCACATGCTTGGTTTCTTCGATGATTTGGTCTTTGCTATCCGTAATTTTGCTGATGATATAAGGCTCGACCAAGTAGCCGCTGTTGGCAAAAACGGCATAGGCTTTGGCCATTTGCCAAGGCGTTACCGAACCAGCGCCCAGTGCCATGGTGAGGTAGGCCGGATGGTCTTTGGCAGAGAAACCAAAGCGGGTGATGTAGTCTTGGGCGTAGTCCACACCAATCGTATTAAGCACACGAATCGAGACCATATTTTTAGATTTGGTGAGCGCAGTTCTCAAGCGCATGGGGCCTTCATATTTGCCATCAAAGTTGTGTGGCTCCCAAGCCTCGCCACTGCCTGTGAAGCTGGCAGGGAAAGAAATAGGCGCATCATCCACGATGCTGGCTGGCGTGAAACCTTTTTCCAAGGCGGCTGAGTAAATAAAAGGTTTGAAGCTAGACCCAGGTTGGCGCCAGGCTTGCGTGACATGGTTGAACTTGTTGCGACTAAAATCAAAGCCACCGACCAGTGCTCTTACGCCGCCAGTTTGCGGATCAATGGCGACAAAGGCTGATTCAACTTGTGGCATTTGTGTGACGCGCCAGTTTTCGCCCTCTTTTTTAACGCGAATAATTGAGCCCACTTTGATACGGTTTTTCGCTGAAATCTTGGCAGGATCTTTTTCATTCAAAATTCTCTGAATGAGGGCCAATCCTTCGCCTTCTATCGTTACGTCTTCACCGCTGGTGGTGTGCACAATAATTGACTTAGATGAGATTTTTCTGATTACCGCAGGTGAAATATCACCGAAAGTCTCAATTTCATCCAAGGTTTTTTCAATCACTTGATTCGCTTTTTCACCGACCATATATTTCGGATCCATATAGCCTTCTGTGCCGCGATATCCATGGCGCAAGTCGTATTCCAGCACGCCTTCTGCAATCGCTTTATTGGCGGCTTCTTGGTTCTCTTTCAAAATGGTGGTGTATACCTTAAGGCCGCTGCTATAAATCTTATCTTGATAGCGCTCATACATGGCTTGACGCACAATTTCTCCCACATAATCTGCTGCAACATCGCGAGACTGTTGTGAAGTCTTGAAGCGCAAAGGCTGTTGTAAAGCGTCTTTGTAGGTGGCTTCATCAATAAAGCCAAATTTATACATATCGTGCAGCACTTCATGTTGACGAGTAATGGCACGTTTGGGATGTGTAAACGGGTTGTAATTGGTAGGGGCTTTAGGCAGGCCAGCTAATAGGGCAATTTCGGCGAGGTTTAATTTATCCAAGGGTTTGCCGTAATACACTTGTGATGCCGCCGCAAAACCATAAGCGCGCTGACCCAAATAAATTTGGTTGATGTAAAGCTCTAAAATCTTGTCTTTGCTGAGCGTATGTTCGATTTTTACAGCCAGCAAGGCTTCATTGATTTTACGTTTTAAGCTGCGCTCACTGGATAAAAAGAAGTTGCGCGCCACTTGCATGGTAATGGTGCTGGCGCCTTGTTTTGAACCGCCGGTCACGTTGTTGACAGCGGCGCGCAAAATACCTTTGGTGTCGACCCCACCATGTTTGTAAAAGCGACGGTCCTCAATCGCAATCACGGCATTTTTCATGTTTTGTGGAATGTGCTTGATATCCACAAAAGATCGACGTTCTTCGCCGTACTCAGCCAGCAAATAACCGTCTTCCGAATATACTCGCAAAGGCAGTTTGGGCTGGTAGTTAGTGAGTGCGTCTAGAGAGGGTAGGTCGGGATAAATCAGGGCTGCCGCAAGACCGAGCATCAATCCAATCACAATCAAGCCTGTGATCGAAGCT
>JBDLQN010000068.1:0-5248 GCA_039800585.1 Pseudomonadota bacterium | reverse complement strand
TCGTTAATTTGCTCTGGGTTCACCTGCAAAGAGGTGTTGATCTGAGTCACAAGACCGTTCATGGGGGCATGCAAATCAGAGCCAGTTTTCACGGATTCGATAAGGCCGCATGGCTGGTTGGCCTGCAAAGCGCTGCCAACTTGAGGGAATTCCACGAACACGATATCACCTAATAAATCTTGTGCGTAGTCTGTAATGCCTGCCTGGTATTGGCCATCCGCTATTTTTCTTACCCAAAGATGATCTTTAGAATAGCTTAAATCTTTATCAATTTTCATGTGCTTTTATTTGTCATTCTAAGTCGGTGAACGAAGGATTATTCTCTCATAAAGTGCTCAAATCGAAGAAATATTAAATTTTCTAAGAAAGCAGCTTATTAAAATGCGCTATCTTGATGACAAATAGAGATAATTTGTTTAAAATTGTCAGATGTTTTAAGAATAGGGCTTGCTGCTGATGACACATAAAAATTTATTTGTATGTATCTTGCTGATGCTCGTTTTGCCTTTTGGTTCGGCGCAAGCAGCACATAAGAAGCACTCAAAGCATCTGGCGCAAGCCTCTGCGCCTAAGCGTGTACACGCCAGAATTAATCACAAAAGTCATATCCATCCAGTGGATTATCAAGCCGATAATTCAAATACAAAGTTTAATGCTGCTGGTGAACCAGATTTAGCTTCTGCCAAGGCTTTGGTCATGGATCAAGCTACAGGCGAAATCATCTACGCAAAGAATATCAATACGCTGACGCCCATTGCTTCAGTGACCAAGCTAATGACAGCGATGGTGATGCTAGATGCGCATCTGCCTATGGATGAAACCTTAATGGTGACCGAAGATGATGTCGATACTTTTAAGGGTTCGAGCTCTAAATTACCTGTTGGTAGTCAGTTAACACGTGCTGAGCTTTTGCACATGGCCATTATGTCTTCAGAAAATCGAGCTGCTTCTGCTTTGGGGCGTAATTACCCTGGTGGGGTGAGTGCGTTTGTGGCAGCGATGAATGAAAAAGCACGTACTTTGGGTATGGCAAGTTCGCACTTTGTTGATCCTACAGGTTTACACTCAGAGAATGTTTCTACAGCCTCTGATTTATCTAAAATGGTGAAAGCAGCTTATAACTATCCTCAAATTAGAGAAGTCAGCACATCGCCATCTCAAGAGTTCAGATTAAATACGCATCGTGGCCCAGTGAATTTCTCTAACACCAATACCTTAGTACGCAATAACAGCCAAAAGTGGGTAATTGGTTTGTCTAAAACGGGATATATCAGTGAGGCTGGACGCTGTTTAGTTATGCAGGCTCAAATCTCTGGCAAAAACGTGGTGATGGTGTTTCTAGATTCCATGGGTAAGTTCTCGAGAATTGGCGATGCCGAGCGTATTCGTAAATGGATGGAGGCCGGTAATTTTCCAGCACGATTGGGATAGAACCTCATATCGATAATAAAAAAAGCGGCTTTAGGCCGCTTTTTTTATTGCTCGCAACGTACTATTTTTTGACTGATTTTTTAACAGTCGCTTTTTTGGTGCTGGACTTCTTGGGTGTAGCTTTTGCCGTTGGCTTTTTAGCAGCTGTTTTCTTCGCGCCCGTTTTTTTAGCCTTTACAGGCGCATCTTTGGCAGCCTTTGCTGCTAACAAGGTTAATGCTTCTTCCATTGTTAGCGTTTCAGGATCTTCGCTTTTAGGAATGGTTGCTCGAATTTTTGCGTGCTGAACATAAGGCCCATAACGGCCTGAGTAAATCGCAATTTCGCCTTCTTCACTTGGATGTGAGCCCAAAACACGAATAGGCGCTGGACCAGAATTGGCCTGCGCAAGTAACTCAACAGCGCGATCTAGATTGATTGTGAACACGCTATCCGTTTTGGGGATGGATTTAAACTTTCCATCATGATTGACGTATGGACCAAAGCGACCGATATTTGCCACGATTTTCTTGTTGGTTTCTGGATGGAGACCCAAGTCACGGGGCAATGCAATCAACTGCATTGCAATCTCAAGATTTACATCTGCTAATGGAATATCTTTAGGGATGCTAATACGTTTAGGTTTTTTCTTAGCATCTTCTTCTGGCAGACCAAGCTGTAGATAAGGGCCATAAGGACCATTTAGCAATAGAATGTCTTTGCCTGAATTCGAATCAACGCCAATTTTTTGCGGTTCGCTACTAATTGCTGTTTCTCCACCAATGCTACGCTTGTAATCGCATTTTGGTGTGGCGTTATAGCCTGTACAACCAATAAAACTGCCATAGCGACTTAATTGCTTAGAAAGAGGTTTGCCGCATTTGGGGCAGGCTTCATCCAATATTTCAGTGCCTGGACGCTCAACATCTTTTTTATCATCAATTTGTTTATGTAGGCCATCCCAGAATTCCTTCATTAAAGGAATCCAATCTTGTTCGCCATCGGCAACGCTATCCAACCGATCTTCTAAGTTGGCAGTAAAATCGTAATCGACATAACGTGTGAAGTGGTCAGTTAAAAACTTATTCACTACACGGCCAACGTCAGTTGGGGTGAAGCGTTTTTTATCGAGGATGACATATTCTCTGTCTTGCAAAGTCGAGATAATGCTAGCGTAGGTTGAAGGGCGCCCAATGCCATATTCTTCAAGTGCCTTCACCAAACTGGCTTCACCGTAACGTGGTGGCGGTTCTGTGAAGTGTTGGTCGCCGAAAATCTTTTGTACATCTAATACTTCGCCAGTTTCCAAAGCAGGAAGCTTGGTTTCGCTTTCTTCCTCTTCGTCATCGACACCTTCCATGTAAACCCCGATAAAACCAGGGAACACCAAAGTCTGGCCTGTTGCGCGGAATAAGTTGGCATCGCTACCTACAGACAAATCAACGCTAACGGCATCAAATCTGGCTGGTGACATTTGGCAAGCGACAGAGCGCTTCCAAATCATTTCGTATAGCTTAAATTGCTCGTCAGTTAAAAACTTTTGAACATTTGCTGGCGTGCGTGAAATATCCGTTGGGCGGATGGCTTCGTGGGCCTCCTGTGCATTCTTGGATTTTGTTTTGTACCCAACCGGAAGTTTTGGCAAGTACTCTGCAGAAAAGTTATCGCGGATATAAGCGCGAATTTGTCCGATAGCTTCATCGGCTAAATTCAGAGAGTCTGTACGCATGTAGGTAATTAGACCAACCGTGCCGCTTCCAACATCAATACCTTCATAAAGTTGTTGCGCAATTCGCATAGTGCGGCTTGTGGTAAAGCCTAATTTGCGAACGGCCTCTTGTTGCAATGTGGACGTTGTAAAAGGGGCGGCAGGGCTGCGGCTTCGTTGTTTCTTCTCGACGCGACTAACCGTGGTTTTGCCAGCGCTGGCCAATAGCAAGCGACCGACAATATCGGCCTGCTGATCATTATTAATGACAGTAAATTGCTCAACTTTTTTGCCATCCAATTGAATAAGCTTTGCATCAAAACTATGTTGATGTTTGCGTGATTCTAAATGGATAGTCCAATACTCTTGGCTTTTAAAAGCCTCAATTTCTAGCTCTCGCTCGACAATTAAGCGCAAGGCTGGGCTTTGCACGCGGCCTGCTGACAAGCCTCTACGGATTTTTTTCCACAAGAGTGGCGAAAGATTAAAGCCAACTAAATAATCCAGCGCACGGCGAGCTTGTTGTGCATTCACCAACGGCATCAAAATATCACGCGGCTCTTCAATCGCATGTTGAACAGCATTTTTGGTGATTTCGTGAAACACCACCCGCTTCATTATTTTGTTCTTAATGAGGTTTTTGGTTTTTAAGATTTCTGCGATATGCCATGAAATGGCTTCCCCTTCGCGATCAGGGTCGGTTGCTAGATAAACGGCATCAGCATCTTTGACCGCACGTGTAATAGCATCAACGTGTTTGGCGTTGCGATCGATGATTTCATATTTCATGGCGAAATCATGTGCGGTGTCGACCGCTCCGCTTTTGGGAATAAGGTCGCGCACGTGGCCATAAGAAGCCAGCACTTTAAAGTCTTTGCCTAAATACTTTTCAAGTGTTTTGGCTTTAGATGGTGATTCAACTATCAGCAGTTTCGACATGGGAACGATATTAAGAATGGAGCAAATGGGAGTGATGATAAGAGCAAAACCTTGTATAGACAAGGAGAGTCGGGCAACTTATTCAAATAAATTGTAAAAAAATGTTACGACCAGCACCCCCGAGCCCTTATAAATTTCGGATAAATTCTATTTTTGTACCCTCGCTGTTTGCCAAAGAGAGTGCGCCTTCGGATTTTTCTTTTTCGTCGATATCCCCAAATAAAGGGTCTTCATCGTCAGGCTTGGCTTGACTTAAGTTTTTAAAGTCATATAAGTCAGTATCCGCTAAATGTGATGGCTCAACATTGGTAATGGCACGAAAAATATTGTTAACTCTTCCTGGTTGTTCTAATTCCCAAGCATGCAACATTTCTTTCACTTTTTGGCGTTGTAGATTTTCTTGTGAGCCGCATAAGTCACAAGGAATGATGGGGAATTGCATTTGACGCGCATAGGCGGCAATATCTTTCTCGGCGCAGTAGGCTAGTGGGCGAATCACAACATTTTGTTTGTCATTGGTAGCCAGTTTGGGCGGCATGGCTTTCATTTTGGCGCCAAAGAATAAATTTAAAAATAAGGTTTCAACGATGTCATCGCGGTGATGGCCAAGTGCAATTTTATTGGCGCCTAGTTCTTTTGCTGTGCGATAAATCACACCTCGGCGTAGCCTCGAGCATAGGGAGCAGGTGGTTTTTCCCTCTGGAATTTTTTCTTTTACGATTGAGTAAGTGTCCGCTTCAACAATACGATATTCCACCCCTAATTTTTCCAAGTATTTGGGTAAAACATCAGCGGGAAAGCCGGGCTGTTTTTGGTCTAAGTTCATGGCGATTAATTTGAAATCAATCGGCGCGCGCTCTTGTAAGGCCAGCAAAATCATAAGTAACGCGTGCGAGTCTTTGCCGCCACTCATGCATACCAATACGGTGTCGCCTGCTTCAATCATGTTGTAATCGCCAATGGCTTTGCCGGTGGCGCTAATCAGGCTGTTACGCAGGCGAATAAAGGTATTAGAGGCATTATCTGGTAAGTGTTTGATCATCTTGCTGGGTATGAGAGTGCTTAAATTAAAGGTTTAAGGAGCGGCCACCGTCTACGGCAATCACTTGGCCTGTGATGAACGGGGCATCTTGAATAAGAAATTTAACCGCTTTAGCGATATCTTCTGGTTCGCCAATTCGCTTGAGCAAC
>JBDLQN010000067.1:0-5491 GCA_039800585.1 Pseudomonadota bacterium | reverse complement strand
AAGTTTGTAAACTTCGGTGAGCAATTCCCAAGCATATTTAATCGCATCGCGTTTAAAGTAGTCGCCAAAGCTAAAATTGCCGAGCATTTCGAAGAAGGTGTGGTGGCGAGCAGTGTAGCCAACGTTTTCTAAGTCATTGTGTTTGCCGCCAGCGCGCACACATTTTTGAGCTGTTGTGGCCCGGGTGTAAGCGCGTTTGTCAAAACCCAGAAATACATCCTTGAACTGGTTCATACCAGCATTGGTGAACAACAAGGTTGGATCGCCGTGCGGAACGAGCGAGCTAGAGGCAACCACTTGGTGACCTTTAGACGCGAAAAAATCTAAAAACTGCTGTCTGATTTCTTTAACGGTAATTTTGCTCATGCTTGGCTAATCTTCTTCTTGCTCGTTAATTACTTTTCTAATGATTTCAAAGCCGAACCCTCGGCTCTGTAAAAATCTCGCTTGTTTTGCCCACTCTTCGCGGCTGCTTGGAGCAGCATTATACTTTTTTCTCCAGACGGCTTTAGCATTTGCTAGCTCGTCCTCTTTTACTTCTTCAACGGCTTCGGCAACCAAATGATCCGCGATGCCTTTTTCCCTCAGTTCATGTGCAATGCGCGCAGAACCAAATTTGGCTTTGCGCGCATGCAGTATTTGTTCGGTGAAACGGCTGTCTGACACCCAATTTCTTTTTTGGAAATCTGCCAGTATTTCTGGGATTTCCTCCGAATCTAATTCGTATTGTTTAGCAACAGATTGCAACTTACGCCCCAGTTCAACCACGCTATATTCACGCTTGGCTAGATAATCCAGCGCGCGTTGACGCAGGGAGATTAGGGGCTTCTTTTTGCGATCAGTCTGCTGCGTCATCAGGGCCGATGGTCTTCACAAGAGCATCTACATTGCCTTTAGCGTTAGCACGAATTTTTTCGTCAATTTCATCGGCAACCTCAGGATGTTCTTTTAGGTACTCGCGTGAATTATCTTTGCCTTGACCAATTTTCTCGCCGTTATAGCTATACCAAGCACCTGACTTTTCAACCAGTTTAAGGTTGGCACCTAGCTCAAGAATCTCGCCTTCGCGTGAAATGCCTTCGCCATACAGAATGTCGAACTCAGCTTGCTTAAATGGCGGTGCTACTTTGTTCTTCACGATTTTTACGCGGGTTTCAGAGCCGATGACTTCATCGCCTTTTTTGATTGAGCCAGTGCGGCGAATATCTAAGCGCACAGAAGCGTAAAATTTAAGCGCGTTGCCACCAGTCGTTGTTTCTGGGTTGCCAAACATCACGCCAATCTTCATGCGAATTTGGTTGATGAAAATGACCATGGTGTTAGTGCGTTTGATATTGCCTGTTAGCTTACGTAGGGCTTGGCTCATCAAGC
This sequence comes from Pseudomonadota bacterium, assembly GCA_039800585.1. GTDB lineage: Bacteria > Pseudomonadota > Gammaproteobacteria > Burkholderiales > Methylophilaceae > Methylopumilus_A. The sequence continues at coordinate 4,120 of JBDLQN010000067.1, read as the reverse complement.
GTGCTTGCAAGCCCATATGTGAATCACCCATTTCGCCTTCGATTTCTGCTTTTGGCACCAAGGCTGCTACAGAGTCGACGACGACGATGTCTACTGAGCCTGAGCGCACCAGCATGTCGGCAATTTCTAGTGCTTGTTCACCGGTGTCTGGCTGGGAAATCAAGAGCTCGCCTACATTCACGCCAAGTTTTTGCGCGTATTGTGGATCCAGTGCGTGCTCTGCATCAATAAAAGCAGCGGTGCCGCCTAATTTCTGCATTTGGGCAATAACGGAAAGCGTTAAAGTGGTTTTGCCTGAAGACTCAGGGCCGTAGATTTCGATGACGCGGCCACGTGGCAGACCACCAATGCCTAGCGCGATGTCTAGGCCTAATGAGCCAGTTGAAACAGCTTGAATGTCTTCAACTGCTTCGGTGTCGCCCAATCGCATGATGGAGCCTTTACCGAATTGTTTTTCGATTTGTGATAGTGCGGCAGCGAGTGCTTTGCTTTTGTTATCGTCCATAAGATCCTCTGATTTGTATTTAGCTTGTTAATTGGAGGCTATTTAGAAGCCTAAAAGTGCTAAAAAAGTCTTCAAATCAAGCGGCTAATTATCCCACAAATCGGCGCCAAAAGTAAGGTTAAGCAAGCATTAATTCTGGTGTCGAATCGACTTGAAAAGTTTTTAGTTTTAAAAAATTCTAACAAACTATTGTACGAACGTACAGTAATATTCGCATCAGGGGAAAGTGGTGAGAAATTTCGTCAGTTATAAGAAGTCTTTTATGCCTGTGAGCATTGTGCTGACTGACTTTTGCCGGATTTCTTGACGATTTCCAGACAATAAAAGCTGGCATGTTTTTGTTGGGTGGTGCTTGCTTGCCCAGGCAAAGCAGACGGTGCCAACTGGCTTTTCTGCGGTACCGCCATCTGGGCCAGCGATGCCAGTGACGCTGGCCACGATGCTTGCGCGTCCTTGTTTAAGTAGCCCTTCGGCCATTTCTGCCGCCACTTGTTCGCTCACTGCGCCATATTGATGGAGAGTGTTGTTGCTGACTTTCAATAAATCTTGCTTTGCTTGATTGCTATAAACCACGGTGCCGCTATCAAACCAAGCTGAGCTACCTGGAATGTTAGTCACAATTGCCGAAGCTAGGCCACCTGTGCAGGATTCTGCAAAGGCGAGTACGTGCTTTTTTTCGACTAAAGCGCGGCCGATTGCTTCAGCTAGCTGCTGTAATTCATGATCGACCATAGCATCACTTTCAGGGCCACAATGGCGTAAATTGCCGCTAATAAATCATCAAACATGACGCCAAAGCCACCTTTTATTTTGGCGTCACATTGGCGAATCGGAAATGGCTTCCATATATCAAAAATTCTGAATAGGGTAAAAGCAGTCAGCCACCATTTGGCATTATGGGGAGTAAATTCTAGTACCAACATCATCGCCACTATTTCATCCCAGACGATGCTGCCATGGTCAGCAACACCTAAAGCTTTGCCTGTTTTAGTGCAGATAGGAATGCCTATGAAAAATAGCACCGCAATCGTGGTGTAGTGCACCAACTCCGGGGTGGCCATTAAAAAATAAAATAATGGCAATCCCACAAGCGTACCCAATGTGCCTGGCGCCAATCGTGCCAATCCGGCGCCAAATCCAAGCGCAATAAAATGACTAGGATGACTGAGCAAAAATCTTAGGTCAGGAAAGCCTGATTTATTTAAAGTGGTCATAACCTGCCTTTTTTATCTCTAGGGCTTGGTCGCCATCTAATACACGAAGTCCGTGTTCTTGGTGGGCCACGCCGATACAGCTAAGCTGAATATTAAGTTGTTTGCCGATTTCTATAATTTGCGCATGGGCGCTTTCTGGTGCGGTAAAGCAAAGCTCGTAATCGTCTCCTCCACCTAATGTCGTTTCTTGCAAGGTTGCGGCAGCTATCGATTTATCTGTGCTCAATTTAGGAATAGCCCCCCAATCAAGCGTTGCTCCTATTTTGGATAGCTTTAGGATGTGGCCCAAATCAGCCAATAAGCCATCAGAAATATCAATGGCGCTGTGTGCGATATGACGTAAGGCTAGACCTAACTCAACTCTTGCTTGAGGGCGTTGTAAGGCGCGAATGCATTGCGTTTTCTCATCGCCATTTAGAGCCAATTTTCCTTGCAAGCTGGCTAAACCTAAAGCGGCCATGCCCAAGGTGCCTGAAACCCAAATTTCATCATTCACTTTTGCACCATCACGGCGCAAGGCTGACCCTATCGGTATTTCGCCCATGATTTGCACACAGATATTAAGTGGGCCACGTGTGGTGTCGCCTCCAATGAGGCTAACACTGAACGATTCCGCGCAAGCAAAAAAGCCACGTGAAAACTCGGCCAACCAATCTTCATTTTCTTCTGGAAGCGCAATGGCCAGCGTTGCCCATTTTGGGTTAGCCCCCATGGCGGCCATATCGGAAACGTTAACAGCCAGGGATTTCCAGCCAATATCGAAAGCAGGGCAGTTTGCTAGAAAATGCGTTCCTTCAACCAGCATATCCGCTGAAATGGCTAATTGGTGACCTGCCTGAACTTGAATCAAAGCGGCATCATCGCCCACGCTTAAATCGGTATCTTGAGCAGGGCGTGTAAAGTAATGTTTGATTAAATTAAATTCAGACATTGCGTTAGGCTGGTTTCACTGCAGATTTTGGTCTAAATGCTTGCACAACCTCTGGATTGGTTTCGATATAAGGCGCACCAATTAAATCCAAACAGTAAGGGACAGCCGCAAAAATACCATGGACTTTTTGCTTGCCCGACTCATCTTTCAAGCCCTCGAGCGTTTGTGCAATTGCTTTAGGTTGGCCGGGTAAATTGATAATCAGACATTGCTTGCGAATCACAGCAACTTGTCGCGACAAAATAGCGGTTGGTACAAAGTGAAGACTAATTTGACGCATTTGCTCGCCAAATCCGGGCATTTCTTTGTCGGCAATTGCCAATGTGGCTTCTGGCGTAACATCGCGTAAAGCTGGACCTGTACCGCCTGTCGTTAAAATCAAATGGCAGCCGTTATCATCGACTAGTTGTTTGAGCGTGAATTCAATTTCAGCGCGCTCATCAGGAATCAGACGTTTTTCTGCTTGCCATGGGGTGGTGAGCGTGTTGTTGAGCCAATCTTCTAGATGAGGCAAGCCTTGGTCTTGATACACGCCAGTAGAGGCGCGATCGCTAATAGAAACTAAGCCGATTTTAATTTTTGTTGCTGGCATATGAATTATTTTAAGTGAACACCGTCTACATAGACATGGTTTAAAGCTAAATCATCCCATATTATGCGGTGAAATGGACATTCGTTTAAAGGAAACAATATGCGATTAAGTTTAATGGCGTGGCTCTTTGGCATTTCGATGGTCTTGGCTGGCCCATGTATTGCGCAGGACTTTTATGGAGACTCCTTTGTCGCGAGTAAAAAAACTAACGCTAAATATATGGCCCCTCAAAACCCGCCTCAAATTTTTGTCGGAAAAGATAGGATTAAAGACAAACAACGCATGGAAGAGCTGGGATTCGAGTTGATTGGGTATTCGGATTTTCAGGCCGCAGATGTGCCGCCGGATGCGGTGATGCCACAAGCGAAAAACGTACAAGCCGATACTGTCTTGCTCTACTCGGAGCGGGCTAGCAACACACCAGCCAGCGTTAAAATGCAAAAGCTTAGAGAGGCTAAATCGGGCGATAAACCCAGTTTAGATTCAGGCGTGATTTATCGCTACTTTGCGAGCTATTGGGCAAAAATTGCTAAGCCTTCTTTGGGGGTGCATGTGAAAGTGCCTAATCCAGAAGAGGCTAATCAAGGATTGGAAATTCTAGTGGTTTTAGAAAACTCTCGCGCTAAGGCGATGGGGCTGATGAAGGGGGATATTTTGCTAAGCCTAGGGGATCAGCCGCTGGATAATGTGGAGCGCTTATCTCAAGCGCTTAAGCAATATGCCGGTCAAACAGTGGCGCTAGTGTATACAAGAAATAATATGCGTTTTGACGAAAAAATTAGTCTTGATTAGACGACGTGTCGTCTACGGGCGCGTCATCATTGCCTTGGGAGGTCAGCTCTCTCAGCAATTTAAATAGTTCGCGACTGCTTTTAGGC
>JBDLQN010000066.1:0-5732 GCA_039800585.1 Pseudomonadota bacterium | reverse complement strand
GAGTTGTTATCTTTGTGTCTTTATGCGCTGGTGGCTTTGGATAGAGATAACCCAAAAGCGACGGAAGCCGCGATGAAGTATTTTGTGCTGGGTGCCTTGGCTTCGGGTATGTTGCTTTACGGTATGTCCATGATGTACGGCGCGACTGGCAGCTTGAACTTGTCAGAAGTGGCCAGCGCCTTGCTCAATGGCTCGCAAGATCGCCCTGTGTTAGTGCTGGGTTTGGTGTTTATTGTTGCAGGCTTGGCGTTTAAATTGGGGGCCGTGCCATTCCAAATGTGGGTGCCAGACGTTTACGAAGGCTCACCAACCGCCACCACATTGTTGATTGGCTCAGTGACTAAACTCGCTGCTTTTGCTTTTGTTATTCGCTTGCTGACACAAGGTTTATTTGTTTTGGCGGTAGATTGGCAAGGCATGTTGGTGATTATGGCGGTGATGTCGATTATTGTCGGCAACATCACCGCGATTGCGCAAACCAATCTTAAGCGTATGTTCGCCTATTCAACCATCTCACACGTTGGCTTTTTGATGTACGGCCTAATGAGCGTCAGCTTAAACGGTTACGCCTCCGCAATGCTGTATATCCTGGCTTATATGCTGATGACTTTGGCTGGTTTTGGCATGATTTTATTGCTATCCCGCAAAGGATTTGAAGCTGATAAATTGGATGATCTAAAAGGCTTAAATCAACGCAGCCCTTGGTTTGCATTTATGATGTTAATCACCATGTTCTCGATGGCTGGCGTGCCTCCAACCATAGGTTTCTATGCCAAATTTGCCGTGCTACAAGCGGCTTTGCAAGCTGGTTTGTTATGGCTGGTTGTATTTGCTGTATTAATGGCCGTGATTGGTGCTTTCTACTACCTCCGCATTGTCAAGTTGATGTATTTCGACGAGCCTAAAGACCGCAAAGCGATTGATGCACCTATGGAAATGAAGTTAATGTTAAGCCTTAACGCATTTGGATTGCTTTTATTAGGTTTGTTCCCGCAACGTTTGATGGATATTTGTGCTTATGCGATCTCGCATAGCATGCAATAAATCATTATTCGATGATTAATCTTTCCTTATTGCTATTAGCCTTGGTTTTGGCAAATGTGCCTTGGCTAACGTCGCGTCTATTCTTTGTGTTTCCCTTAAAACAACCCTCTAAAAGTGTGGCTTGGTGCCTGCTTGAGTTGGTGGTGTTTTATTTCTTGCTAGGTTTGCTTGCTCGTTATGCTGAGCAAGCCACGATGGGGCAAGTGTCTCCGCAAAAATGGGAGTTTTACGCCATCACTGCCTGTATGTTTTTGGTGTTGGCTTTTCCTGGATTTATCTACCGTTTCTTCTGGAAAAAATAGTTTTCTCTCGTGCTTGTCACGCTTTTGAGGGTCCTTAAATGATGCAAAAATTTCTTCGTTTGTCCTGCATTATTTTAGTAATGACGCTTTCCGCTTGTGTAATTACCGAAAAATTTGAAAAGGTTTCAGTCGACTCCGAATTCAACACGGTGGTGGTGAAGGCGGATGCCGCGATGCATGAAGGCGAGTGGGCTAAAGCTGCGAGCTTTTATGAGAAAGCTGCTCAAATGCAACCAGATCAACTGGATTGGCGCGTTAAGCAAGCGCAGGCTTATCGCAATGGCGGTAATTTGGCGCAGGCGTTCAATATCTATCAATTGATTGTGGCCTCAAACGCACCGTCTAATGCGGCTAACGACAGCGCGGTTAAATTAGCCAAAACCCAATTGGCGAAGTCTGGTTTTAAATTAGAGCCTTTGTCTAAATTGATTGAAGCTAAACCTGTTCAGCATGTAGAGCCAGTAGATGCATTGGCTAAAACTAAATCGACAGAAGTGCCAGCGCCACCAGCAAAAATAGTTACCGTTGATGCAGATGTTGCGCCAGCGCCTGTTGTGGATAAAAAGAAAGTGGAAGCGCTAGATGCCAGCAAAGCCGTATTCGATGAATTGAATGCTTGGCGGGCTGCTTGGCAAAGCAAAAACATAAAATCCTATTTCTCTCATTATGTGGAAGACTTTTCTGGTGAGGCAAAAAACGCCAAAGCTTGGCGTGAAGAGCGTGCTGATAAGATTAAGTCAGCAAAAAACATTCAAGTCACTTTCTCGGATGCGCAGGTTAACTTTACGGCGGATGACATGGCCGAGCTGAAATTTAAGCAACACTATCGTTCAGGAAATTACAAAGATATTGGCCAAAAAACCTTGCAACTTAAAAAAGTGGATAACCGCTGGCTGATTGCTAAAGAGATATTTAAGTAAACCCTATGAAATCTATACACGAGCACAATGACGAAGATTTGATTGAAACGCGGATTTCCTCTGAGAGCGTTTTAAATGGCGGCATGATGAAAGTTAAGCGTGACCAAGTGCGCTTGCCTAGCGGCAATCAAGGTCAGCGTGAGTTTATTGTGCATCCTGGTGCAGTATTGATAGTGCCAGTGTTAGATAACGGTAATTTGTTATTAGAACGCCAATTTCGCTACCCTTTAAACCAGGTGTTTATTGAGTTGCCTGCAGGCAAAATTGATCCAGGTGAAAACATACTCAAAACAGGTCAACGTGAGTTGCAGGAAGAAACCGGGTATTCAGCGCAAGAGTGGATCTATCTTGGCTATCAGCATCCTTGCATCGGTTATGCCACAGAAGTCATCCATATGTTTCTGGCTAAGGGCTTGGTCGAAGGCGAGCCATTAAATGACGCTGATGAAGCCTTGCAGCTATTTGAAGCTAGCTTAGAAGATTGTCTGCAAATGGTGGCGGATAACGAAATTACCGATGCTAAGACGATGATTGCCTTGATGTGGACTGAAAAGTACCTGCAAGGTAAGTGGCAGCCACCTTTACTTACTGAGTAAGTTCTTTGAAGTCTGCGCTATGCTGGCTAATAGCGCGTCTAAATCATTTTCTGTAGTAAACGGGTTCATCAAAGTCACGCGCAGCCAAATGACACCTTCAACCTTGGCTTGAGTGATGTGAAATAGCCCGCTCTCGACTAGCTGTTGCCGAATGTCCGTCTGATGTTGGTTCAGTGCTTCGCCCTCCAGTTTTGCCAAATATCTAAAACACACAATATTGGTTTGTGGGGGCATTAACAAACTAAAATCTGGCTGCGCTTTTAATTTGCTTGCTAATAAACTTGCCTTGGCAAAAGCCTCATCAATTAAGCTCCCCAAGCCATTGACCCCATATAGCGAAAACGCCGCCCATAATTTCAAGGCCATCATGCGTTTGGTGCATTCCAAAGTGCGGTAGCTAGTATTAAAGGCTTCTTCTTCTGCGTTTTTGCCTTGGAACAAATAAGAGGCGTCTTGGCTAAAGGCGCTATAACTATGCGCTTCATTGCGGAATAACACCGCCGAAACGGCTGCTGGCATATACATGAGTTTATGCCCATCCCACACCACAGAATCGGCCAGTTCAATGCCATTGAGTTTATTGCGATGCGTTTCCGAAAGCAGGGCAGAGGCGCCGTGTGCGCCATCCACATGAAACCAAAGCTGATGTGCTTGGCAATATTGCCCAATCGCCTCAAGCGGGTCTATGCTGCCTGTGGCGGTGCATCCTGCATTGGCGGTCACTGCAATAATCGTTTGTTGATGAGCGATGCAGTGTTGATGGGCTTGCTTGAGCGCATCCATCCTCATTCGGCCATGCTCGTCGCAGGCAATCGGTATCACCGCCTCCGTGCCTAAACCCATAATGCCAGCGGCTCTAGAAACCGAGTAGTGAGTATGCTCTGAAGCTAAAATACAAAGCTTGGGGACAGACGAAACGCCATTTTTCCAAATATTGGCATTGCCCTGAGACGACACTTGGCGAGCCACTAAAAGCGCAGTCAGATTGGCCTGTGCGCCGCCCGAGGTGAGTACGCCACCAGCCTTGTTCCAGTGGGGTGAAATTAACTCGCAAAGCCAACGAACCACTTGGCGCTCTAGCATGGTCGCGCTGGGGCCTGCTTCGTAAATGGTCATCGCTTGATTGGTCAGTGCTGCCACCAAGTCGCATAAAGCCGCCATAGGCAAGGGGTTCGCCACTTGATGGCCCATATTGCGTGGGTGATGAATGGCTAAGGTATTGGCCAAAATGTCATCGTCTAGCTTTTGAATAAATGCATCGGCTGAGAGCGTGGCGTTTTTAGGTAAGGCCGCTTGCCAGTTTAAGTCCTCGGTTGTTGGTGCTCGCCATGAGATGACCTTACTTTCCCCTGCTAAGTTTTTTTCTAAATAACGGGTGAGCAAGTCGATCAGTGCGTGCCCAGACCTTTGAAAATTCTCTGGGCTATACATTTCTAATATTCTGTTTTTATTGGACATATTAAACTTTATTGCTTCTTGTTCTAAACCAGCCTGTGATGCTGATGCGCTCACGTTTAGCTGGTAACACTTCATGCAGAAAATCGCTAGAAACAAACACCACTAAGCGTCCGCTGTATGGCGCTATATCAATAAATTCCTTGGTTTCTGAGGGGCTAAGATACATGCGCAATTGACCGCCATCAGCCTCCTGCCAATCTTCATTTAAATACAAAATACAGGTGATTTTTCGATCTTCAGTCCCTATAAATTGGTCTAAATGCTTTTGGTAGCCAGCGCCAGCAGGGTAGATGGCAAAATGACTTTCCAGTTCGAATAAGCCTAGGAAGAAGGCCTGATTGAGGGCATCTTTGAGTTCCTCCATCAGGGTCAAGTAAGATTGCTCTTCTGGTTTCGCTTCTGATGCCTCAATCCAACGAATAAAATCGCCACGAAATTCCTGATGTGTGTCTCGGTTAAGCCCAGTAGTCGCCTTCTTCATGGCGCCTATTTGTTTGAGTGACTGCGCATGCTGGGCGAGTGATTTCACTAAGTCAGCCTCAATAAAATCATCAATGATTGCGTAGCCATTTTGGCTAATTTCTTGAACAACTTCTGAGGCTTTAGAGGCATGGGTTTGCATAGTGCTTATTATAGCCTGTGCTCCAAGCTTCATTTGCTTAAAGCCTATCAATAGGCTAGAATTCGCACCTCTTCAAAAGGCGGTTAGCTCAGTTGGTTAGAGCGCTTGGTCGACATCCAAGAGGTCAGCAGTTCGAATCTGCTACTGCCTACCATAAGATTTAGATTTAAAGATCTTATGATAAGTGCTTAAGTGCGCTTCCCTTGCTGTTACAAGCCTTCTGTGACAAAATACGCCCCACATTTATAAAGCCGTTTGACGGCTTTTTCATTTTTTATTGGGTGAGTAAATATGCCGATTATTCGATTGCCAGATGGTTCTGAACGCAGCTTTGAGCAGTCAGTCACGGTGGCTGATGTCGCTGCTAGCATTGGTGCTGGTTTGGCGCGTGCTGCTTTAGCAGGCAAGGTGAATGGCAAGCTGGTTGATACTTCTTACCTGATTGAAGAAAACGCCGATTTGGCGATTGTGACAGATCGCGATGCAGAAGGCCTTGAGGTCATTCGCCACTCAACCGCGCACTTACTGGCTTATGCGGTAAAAGCCCTGTTCCCTGATGCGCAGGTGACGATAGGCCCCGTGATTGATAACGGCTTCTATTACGACTTTTCCTATAAACGCCCATTTACGCCAGATGATTTAATCGCTATCGAAAAGAAAATGGCGGAGCTTGCTAAAAAAGATGAGCAAGTGACACGCAAAGTCTTGCCGCGCGATGAGGCGATTGCTTATTTCAAATCGATTAATGAGCATTACAAAGCTGAATTGATTGAAGCCATTCCAGCAGGTG
>JBDLQN010000065.1:0-5783 GCA_039800585.1 Pseudomonadota bacterium | reverse complement strand
AACGGATAGTGTTGATCCGCAGCGCGTTTACAACACGGCCAGAAACATCGAAATTGCTGTTTGGAAACTTTCTAACACACGTGATGAAACAGGCCGACTATATTTCGTAACAAATGAAGTTGCAGGTAAAGAGCCCAATCTTTCCTTTGAGCGGGAGTTTGGCAAAATGGTAGGGCGGACTGACTTATATGCTCTGACCTTGGCGGAAAAAAATCAGCGTGCCATTACGCGCCTTACCCAGGGTGTTGCCACTAAGCTGTTTATTCCATTCTAGACATCATTCAATCGCTTATAATAAGCGCCGCTGCCCCCGTAGCTCAGTGGATAGAGCATCCCCCTCCTAAGGGGAGGGTCACACGTTCGATTCGTGTCGGGGGCGCCATCAAACCTTTATGATGTGGATTTCTTGCTTTCTAGCGTTTCCCAACGGCTAATCGCGTCTAACAAAAGCGTCTCAATTTCATTCAATCTTGTTTGTAGATTTTTTGCTTTTTCGGCGTCTTTATATGTGTCTGGATTAGCGAGCTCGTTGTTAATCGTGGCCTGTTCTTTTTCTAGCGTATCAATTTGATCAGGTAGTTTTTCCAGTTCCATTTGTTCTTTGTAGCTGAGCTTTGTTTTGCTTGGCTGCACTTTGTTAGCGGGTTTTGCTGGCTCTGTTTTTGGTTTTTCTTGTGCGGCTTCGGCTTGAGCGCGTTGTGCGGTAAAGCGTTGCCAATCATCAAAGCCACCGCCAAATTCGCTGAGTTTTCCCTTGCCTTCAAACGCAATAATTTGGGTCACCGTGTTTTCTAAAAATGCGCGGTCATGACTGACTAAAAACAGCGTGCCTTCAAAGTCTTGCAACAATTGCTCAAGCAATTCTAGGGTATCAATATCCAAATCGTTGGTGGGTTCGTCCAGCACCAAAACATTGGAAGGGCGGGCGAACAAACGTGCCAATAACAAGCGATTACGCTCGCCACCAGAGAGTGATTTAACAGGAGAGCGGGCACGTTGGGGTGGAAATAAAAAGTCCTCTAAGTAGCTAATCACGTGTTTACGTTCATTGCCAATTTGCACGTATTCAGAGCCTGGGCTAATGGTGTCAGCAAGCGTGGCTTCTTCGTCTAGCTGTTCGCGCATTTGATCAAAATACGCCACGTTGATATTGGTGCCACGTTGAATGCTGCCGCTATCTGGTTCAAGTTCACCAAGAATAAGTTTTAGCAGTGTGGTTTTACCTGCGCCATTAGGGCCTAACAAACCAATACGGTCACCTCGCATAATGCGGGTGCTAAAGTCTTTAATTAACACGCGCTCACTAAAAGCTTTAGTCACGTTGTCTAGCTCTGCAATTAACTTTCCAGAACGTTCACCGCTGTCTAAAGTGAGTTTGACATTACCTTGTCGTTCGCGGCGCGCGGCGCGTTCTAAACGTAATTGCTCCAGCCTTCTGACACGGCCTTCATTGCGGGTGCGGCGAGCCTTAATGCCTTGGCGTATCCACACTTCTTCTTGAGCCAGCACTTTGTCGAACTTGGCGGCATGAGTGGCTTCGACCGCTAATAGCTCTTCTTTTTTAACTAAATATTGCTCATAAGTGCCTACAAAGTCAGTTAAATGCCCACGGTCTAATTCGACTATGCGCGTGGCTAAGCGATTAAGAAAGCGGCGGTCATGGGTGATGAACAGCACCGCGCCTTTAAAGCCTAGCAATAAATCTTCTAACCATTGAATCGCTTCTAAATCGAGATGGTTGGTTGGCTCATCGAGCAGCAATACGTCGGGCTCCGCGACCAAAGCCCTAGCCAGTGCCACACGCTTGCGCCAACCGCCAGAAAGAGAAGCAACGGGGGTGTCAGCGCCAAGGCTGAGTTTGCTTAATACAGTTTCCACCTTGGCTTGCATCGTCCAGCCATTTTTAGCGTCTAATTCGTGTTGCAGTTTTTGCATATCGACCATCAATACATCGATATTGGCATTGGGCAAACTCATGTTATGGGTAATGGCGTGATAATCCACCAGCAGTTGCTGCATATCGCCCAAGCCTTCGGCTACCGCTTGGTAGATGGTGTGCTGAGGGTTTAGCACAGGTTCTTGCGGAACATAAACAATACGTGAGCTTGGTGCACGCCAGGCGGTGCCGTCGTCGAGTTTTGATTCACCTGCAATCACTTTTAATAAGCTAGATTTACCCGCGCCATTTCTACCAATCAGTCCAACACGCTCACCTGGGTCGAGTTGAAAACTGGCTTTATCCAGCAAAGGGTAGTGGCCATAAGCAAGTGAGGCATTGTCGAGGGTAATCAGTGGCATATTTACTCGCTTGTTCTATTTGTTCTGACCTAGCATTGCCCGAATTTGTGCCATACGTTCTTTGCCATGTTCTTTGCTGGTCGCCGGGTCGGCATTGCTGTTGCCAAAGTGGCGAATGTCCTCACTAGGTAGCTCTTCAATAAAACGGCTGGGCTCACAGATTTCGGTTTCACCTGCGCGTTTACGTTTTTTACACCAAGAAATATTGAGGGATTTTTGCGCACGGGTAATGCCAACGTACATCAAGCGGCGCTCCTCTTCGATACGTTCACCATCAATACTTTCGCGGTGCGGCAAAATGCCTTCTTCAACGCCTACCAGAAACACATGACCAAACTCTAAACCTTTAGCAGCATGCAGCGTAGAGAGTTTGACTGTATCTGGTTCACCATCTTCACGGCCTTCTAGCATGCTCATTAAGGCGACCATTTGGGTCAGGCTCAATAAATCACGAGTTTCGCCCTCGCCGTTGTCTTCACCTTTACGCGTAAGCCAGCCAACAAAGTCCAACACATTCTTCCATTTACTTTCTGCTTGTCTAGGCTCTTCAGAGTCGTATAAAAACGCTTCATATTGAATCGCGGTCAGCAAATCGTTCAGCACTTCGCCTGCTGGATCTTTGCTTGCACGGTCTTGCAAGCGATTAATAAATTGGCAGAAAGTCAGTAGGTCATCTAATTGACGGCCAGCAATTTCAGCCTGAAAGTTACCTTCAAAGGCGGCCTCAAACAGAGACATATTGCGCTTGCTGGCGAACTCCCCCAGCCTTTCTAGCGTGGTATTGCCTATGCCTTTTTTAGGCGTAGTCGCAGCGCGGATAAAAGCAGGGTCGTCATCTTCGTTGGCGATTAAGCGCAAATAGCTCACCAAATCTTTAATCTCGGCTTTATCAAAAAACGACTGTCCGCCAGAGATGGTGTAAGGGATTTTGTGATTGCGTAGATGCTGTTCAAAAGTGCGAGCTTGATGGTTGCCACGATACAAAATGGCGTAATCCGCGTAGTTGGTGCGATTCTCAAACTTATGCGCCATTAGCTTCATCACGACTGATTCCGCTTCGTGCTCATCGTCACGCGCCGCGCTAATTTGAATCAAATCACCTGTGCCGTGTTCGCTCCAAAGTTTTTTATCGAACAGTTTGGGGTTGTTGGAAATCACTTGGTTAGCTGCGCGCAAAATACGTACTGTAGAGCGATAGTTTTGCTCTAATTTGATGACTTTGAGACTTGGGTAATCTTGCGTGAGTTGGCGCAGATTTTCTACATCAGCACCGCGCCAGCCATAAATTGCTTGGTCATCGTCACCCACAGCGGTGAATTTACCTTCTACCCCGGTCAGCAGTTTTACCAATTTATATTGGCAAGCGTTGGTGTCTTGATACTCATCAATCAACAAATATTTAAGCTTGTGTTGCCATTTATTGAGTACCTCAGGGTGTTGTTCAAACAATTCAACGGGCAATTTAATCAAGTCATCAAAATCGACGGATTGGTAAGCTTTGAGGGTTTGCTGGTATAGCTGATAAACCTTGGCGCCAGCATGTGTTAGCTCATCTTCCGCTTGGGCAGCGGCTTGGTCTGGAGTAATAAAAGCATTTTTCCAGCTCGAAATTTGCCACTGTGTTTTGCGCAATAGCTGCTTATCTGTGGTTGCCAAAATATCCGACAAAATTTTGTAGCTGTCGGATGAATCTAAAATAGAAAACTGCTTTTTGTAGCCCAACACTTCGGCTTCTTGTCGCAGAATTTGCATCCCCAGTGAGTGAAAGGTCGCAATCGTTAAGCCTTTGGTATTAACGCCATCCAGTAGCTGGCTGACGCGCTCTTGCATTTCACGCGCTGCCTTATTGGTAAAAGTAATCGCAGCAATTTCCTTAGGCTGATAGCCGCAAGTCTCAATTAGATACGCGATTTTTTGGGTGATGACACGGGTTTTTCCGCTGCCTGCACCTGCCAACACCAGCAAAGGGCCATCGAGGTATTTAACAGCTTCGCGTTGCGGATCGTTGAGGGTATGTAACATGCAGACTTAAAAGATGATGATTTTGAAAAATGCTAGGCCGTGATTCTATCTTTTCGGGCTGACATACGCTATCAATTCGTGTCATAGTTTGCGCCATGAAATCGAATCCATTTTTAGAGGCATATCAGCAAGCTGATTTTTTACAGCGACAGACACAGCTTTTGTTAGACAGTTACCGTTATTGGACGGGAGAGTCGCTGATTTCTGAGACTGCGCAAGATTTGATGAATTTTTCTGATGCCGTCGCTTCCCACAATGCCAGTGATGACCCTGAGTTTAATTATGCCAACCATGCCGCTTTGGCTTTATTCAAAATGCGCGACGATGAATTCTTGGGCTTGCCCTCACGTTATTCTGCAGAGCCTATGCTGCGCGAACAGCGTGCCGCTTTTTTAGCGGAGGTGACAGCCCATGGATTTGTGCAAAATTACAGCGGAGTGCGGATTGCTAAAGATGGCAGTCGATTTTTAATTGAACAAGCAACTGTTTGGAATGTGGTGGATATTGCGCAACCTGAAAATGTATTGGGGCAGGCGGTTGTGATTAAAAAGTGGAAGCCGATTTAGGCTTCGTCTGTTTCAACATCTTCTGTCACAATCGGCTGTTGTGCAGCCATCATGGCTTGGCGCGATTCAGGTGTTTCAAGGCTAATACGGCCGATGGTGCCAGCGCGATATTCCGTTAAGAAGGTCATCGCGGTTTTTTCCATATCCCATTCGCCACCTTTAAGCTTGAATGAGCGGCGTTTGGCGATATGCTCCAGCAAGTCAATGCCGTCCATTTGGCTAACATCGGTTTTGTAGCGCGTTGCCAAGAAGTCAGGGTAGCGTTTGAGCAAAATATTCGCTAAAAACTCGGCCACATCTTCATCAATCACGGCATTACGGCCAATCGCGTGGCTGGCAGCCAGCATATAACCATCTGATTCATATTCAATTTTTGGCCACATCATGCCGGGCGTGTCGGTAATCGTCATGGTCGGTGTGAGCTCAAAACGTTGCTGTGATTTGGTCACGGCAGGTTCGTCGCCCACTTTAGCAATGCGGCGGTTGAGCAAGGCGTTCATTAAAGTGGATTTCCCCACGTTAGGAATGCCCATAATCATCATGCGCAATGGTTTGATAAGGGAGTTGCGATGGGGCGCAAGCGCAGCACACAGTTTGGGAATGCGCGCGGCATCACCAGGCTTTTTGCATGAAAGCGCCACCGCTTTGGTGTTCGGTTGTTTATTAAAATAATTGAGCCAAGCTTGCGTCACGTTAGGGTCAGCCAAATCGGCTTTATTCAAGATTTTGAGTTGCGGGCGCTGACGGAACAAGCGCATTTTCTCAATCATCGGGTTATGGCTGGCTTCAGGCACGCGGGCATCCAATACCTCAATCACGACGTCGATAAACTCCATCGTTTCTTCGGCTTTTTTGCGGGCTTGGGTCATGTGTCCCGGATACCACTGAACTGCCATA
>JBDLQN010000064.1:0-5805 GCA_039800585.1 Pseudomonadota bacterium | reverse complement strand
CACATAATCACGGAAATGGTTTGTTATGGCCTTTGCTGTTAACCTTAAGTTTTGCTTTTATTGAGGCCTTGGGCGGCTGGCTGACAGGTTCTTTGGCTTTGTTGGGTGATGCAGGGCATATGTTTTCTGACTGTGCTGCCCTTGGCTTGGCTTGGTTTGCGGGTTGGATTTCACAAAGGCCTCCTACCCAAAAATTGACTTACGGGCTATTAAGAGCCGAAGTCATTGTCGCGCTCGTTAACAGTATTGCCATGTTGCTTGTGGTCGCGACGATTGTGTTTGAAGCGGTAGACCGGTTTTATACGCCAGCGCCAGTCAAGGGTGGTGAGGTCATGTGGATTGCCTTGGTGGGGCTAATTATCAATATTTTGGTGGCGCGTCACTTGCATCATCACAGTCATGGTGAGCATAGCCACGGTCATGGCAATATGAATAGCCGCGCCGCTTTTCTCCACGTACTGGGTGATTTGCTGGGGTCTGTGGCCGCTTTGCTTGCAGGCGCTGTCATTTATTTCACAGGCTGGTATCCAATCGATGCAATCTTGTCCTTATTTATTTCGGCGCTGATTTTGGTTTCTACTATTCGCTTATTGAGAGAGGTCATGCATGTGTTGATGGAAGGCGTGCCTTTGCATCTTGAGGTGGAACAGGTAGAGCAGGCAATGCTGGAAACCCCTAAAGTTGTTGATGTGCACGATGTGCATATTTGGGCTTTATCTTCTGAAGTGATTGCTTTGTCAGCACATGTGGTGCTCCGTGATATGGCAGATTGGCCAGAAGTGCTTACCGATTTGCATCACACCTTGCAGCATCAATTTAAGATTGAGCATGCCACCATTCAGCCAGAGCTTGAAACCCCTTCTGGAGAATATCCGAGTTCATGGTTACATTTAAAACATCAAGCTAAATAGGAGCGCATCATGCCTTATATCAACATCAAACATGCGGGCCCACTGACTCGCGAGCAAAAAGCTGAAATTGCCAAAGAGGTTACGGAAACCATGCAACGCGTGGCACACAAACCAGCTAGCTATACCTATGTGACTTTCGATGAAGTGTCTTATGAAGATTGGGCCATTGCAGGGAAATTGCTGGACGAATAAGCCTGCATTGCCAATATGACTGAGCCGTTTAATCCAAAACCGATTTTAAAAAATCTACCCAACTTGCCTGGCGTTTATCGCATGCTCAACGCTGAGCAAACGGTGATTTATGTCGGTAAAGCCAAGGATTTAAAAAAGCGGGTTTCGTCATATTTCAATAAAAATCTGCCGAGTGCGCGCACCAAGATGATGGTGTCGCAAATCGTCAATATTGAAACGACCGTTACGCACACCGAGGCAGAAGCTTTGCTGCTTGAGAACAATCTCATCAAAAGCCATATGCCACGATACAACGTCTTGTTTCGTGATGATAAAACCTATCCTTACATTATGCTGACTGGTGATCAGTTTGCGCAGTTAGCATTTCATCGAGGCACGCAACGCAAAAATAATAGTTACTTTGGACCGTTCCCGAATGCGGTTGCCGTCCGCGAAAGCATACAACTTCTGCAAAAAGTTTTTTTGCTGCGCACTTGTGAAAATACAGTATTCGCCAATCGCACGCGCCCTTGTTTGCAATATCAAATTGAGCGTTGTACGGCCCCTTGCGTAGGCTTAATTTCAGAAGAAGATTATCGTCGCGATGTGATGCATG
Source organism: Pseudomonadota bacterium (assembly GCA_039800585.1). GTDB lineage: Bacteria > Pseudomonadota > Gammaproteobacteria > Burkholderiales > Methylophilaceae > Methylopumilus_A. The sequence goes on along the minus strand of JBDLQN010000064.1, from coordinate 4,107 downwards.
CCACGCTCTTTTTGCAAGGTAAAGAGCAGCAGGTGATGGATGAGCTGGGCGAAAAAATGATGCAAGCTGCACAATCTGAGGAGTATGAGTTGGCGGCGGTTTATCGTGACCGCATGCAGAGTTTACGCCAAGTACAAGCCAAGCAATTTGTGAGTGACTTTGCCGTGAACGATGCGGATGTGATTGCCTGTGTTGCGCATCAAGGCGAATATTGCGTTAATCTGGTGATGATTCGTGGCGGCCGTCATTTGGGGGATAAAAGCTTCTTTCCCAAAAATGCTGAGGAGGGCGAATTAAGCGATGTGCTTCAAGCGTTTTTGGAGCAACATTACCTCGCGCAAAATACACCACCGTTAATTATTATTGGCCTGCCAATTGAAACCACTTCATTGGAGGAGGCGTTTAGCGAGCAAGCAGGGCGCAAGGTTAAAATTAACAGTAATCCAATTGGCGATAAGCGCGTGTGGATGAAGATGGCGGAAACTAATGCTGAGCTTGCCTTGCAGCAGCGCACCGCACAGCAAGCAAATCAGCAAGCCCGTTTAAACTCGCTGCGAGAAGCTTTGGATCTGCCTGATAGCACAGAGCGCATTGAGTGTTTTGATATCAGTCACACCATGGGCGAGGCGACCGTCGCTTCTTGTGTCGTGTTTGATAAAGGTAATATGCAAAACAGTGAGTATCGCCGTTACAACATCACGGGCATTACCCCGGGCGATGACTATGCCGCGATGCGTGATGCGCTTACTCGGCGCTATAAAAAAGTGGCGGCAGGCGAGGGTAAACGGCCAGATTTGATTTTTATTGATGGCGGCAAAGGTCAACTAGGGGTGGCGGTTGAAGTGATGCAAGAAGTCGGCTTAGCTGATATTCTGCTCGTCGGGATTGCAAAAGGTGAAGAGCGTAAGCCAGGTTTGGAGCAAATGTTTTTTCCAGATCGAGAAAATCCAGTAGCTTTGAATAAAGATCATGCGGGTTTGCATTTGCTACAACAAATTCGTGATGAGGCCCATCGCTTTGCCATTACAGGGCATAGGGCTAAGCGCGGCAAAGCACGCATGCATTCTTCTTTAGAGGATATTAGTGGCATAGGTGCCAAGCGCCGCAAAAGCCTGCTGGTGCGTTTTGGCGGCTTAGAAGGTGTAAAGAATGCAAGTGTCGATGAACTTGCACAAGTGGAAGGTATCAGCCAGATGCTGGCAGAAAAAATTTATCAGGAGCTACATTAATGTTGTGGAATTTACCTAACTCATTGACGCTGTTTCGCATCGTATTGATTCCTGTTTTTGCTGTTATTTTTTACATGAACCCCACCCATTTGGCGAATGTTTATGCGACAGCGGTCTTTGCACTTGCCGCGATTACCGATTGGTTAGATGGCTACTACGCTCGCAAGTGGAATCAAACTTCGGCTTTTGGTGCGTTTCTCGATCCTGTGGCAGACAAGCTAATGGTGGCAGCTGCACTGATTATGTTGGTGGAGTTTGACCGAGTGGGTGCGGTGGTAGCTTTTATTATTATTGGCCGTGAAATCGCAATTAGTGCTTTGCGCGAATGGATGGCAGGGCTTGGTCAGCGTGGCAGTGTGGCGGTAGCTACCATAGGCAAAGTAAAAACAGCCGTGCAAATGATAGCCATCTTATTTTTGCTTTATTTTGATCCGATCGGTCCCATTGATATTAGCTTTATCGGCCAAGTGTTGATTCAAATTGCGGCGATTTTGACATTGGTCTCAATGGCTTATTATTTAAAAGCTGCGTGGCCGCTGATGAAAGTGAAATAAAAGCATCACAATCTTATAAAACGCGCTTGACGTTCATCTTAAAATCCTTATAATGCTGGCTTCTTCACGCGGGAATAGCTCAGTTGGTAGAGCGCAACCTTGCCAAGGTTGAGGTCGCGAGTTCGAGACTCGTTTCCCGCTCCAAACACTTAAAAAGGGAAAGCACAAATCGTCGCTTTCCCTTTTTAACTTTAAGTTTTGGTTAATTGCTTGATGCAATCATGGCGCGATAGCAAAGCGGTTATGCCGCGGCCTGCAAAGCCGTTTAGGCCGGTTCGACTCCGGCTCGCGCCTCCAGTTTTGTAAAGTTAAGCAAAGGTATATGGGCTTTTTGCTTAATTGAATAACTAGCGTTAAAATACGCACCGCGCTGAGGCGCACCACATCTAGGCTTCAGCTTGATGATGTTCCACCCGCCCGGGTGGTGAAATTGGTAGACACAAGAGACTTAAAATCTCTCGCTCGCAAGGGCGTGCCGGTTCGATTCCGGCCCCGGGCACCATTGATTAACTTTCTAAAGTTAATGATCAAATCATCTCAAACGGTTGCTTATTTTGATTTCTAATCTACTCAGGGTTTGAAGTGAAAAAGCATCCAATCACCACAATATTTTCCAGCCTGTTGCTCTTGTCGGTTGCCTTAATCGCGCAAGCGGAAGCTAACGATATTGCAAAAACAATTTGGAGCGTAAAAACCCTAATTGGTGAGAATTCAACCGAGTCCAGAGTCCGCAAAATTAGCTTTGCTACCAATCAGGAATTCAAATTAATGATGGGATGCGACTATTATCGAGGTCGTTATCAAACGGAAGACGGCAAGCTAAGAATCGGCACTTTAAACAAGGTGGCAACGGATTGTGGCGATGAAAAACAAAACGATGTCAGTTTTTTGAATGCTTTGTTGAATGTTGAAGCTTACCAATTAACCGAAGGAAGCTTGAAACTTAATAACGGCAAGGGAGAGCTTCTTGCCGCCTTAGAGCCAGCTGAACCGTTTGATTTGCCTGAAAAGAAAGCTAATAAAAAATCAGCTAAACACAAAAAGACGGGGAAAAATCGGAATAAGTCGGAAGGCAAAAAAGCCCCAGCCAAAAAAGCCTCGGCTAAGCCACATCAAAAAGCGCAAGCCGGTGCAGTAAAAACCCAGAAAACTCCCAAATCTGGGTCTAAAGCTAAAACGACTAAGTCTAAAAAAGCTATTTAAGCAGTTTAAGTACTTTGTCCGTCACATCAACGCGCGGGCCAATATAACCGCCCGTGTTGTATAAAATTAGGTCGTAACCCTCAGATTGTCCTACTGAAGCCACGGCAGCATTGACGTTGTTCTGAAAGTTGTTAACTTCTTCTTGTTTTCGCATCACAAAGTCTTCGTGTTGACGCGTTTTCTTTCGATCTAAATCGATTTTTTGGTAATCGAGCTCTTGGCGTTTTGCAGCATATTCTCTAGGGGAAAGATTTGCAGCGTCTTTTTCAAGCGCGGCCTCTTTGTCCATAATCTGTTTTTTATATTTTTCAAGCTCGGCGTTGCGAGGCTTAAACTCCGCCATTAGCTTATTGCCAACATTGAGAGATTGAGGCGATTGCATAATCACTTTCATTTGCACGTAGCCTACCTTAGTGCCAGCGTAGCCAAAAGAGGCAGCCGACATCATGAGTGTGGCTAACAAAATACGTGCGACAGTTTTCAAACAATACCTCTTCGTTAAATGCATCAATACAGGCTATTATAAGCGCTTTTAGAACTGTCTTGTTATTTGGGTGTATGACCATTAAAACGAAACGTAAAAATTGGGTGATGTTGGTTTTGATCGCCAGCTTTTTGAGTGCTTGTGCCTCTTCGCAAGTTGCGCCAGTCAATGGCAAAAAAGTGCCAGAGCAAAAAGATAGTAATGCGATTAGTCATTTAATGAAGTCGGATATTGACCGGCTGGCTGATGTGGAAATGCGCGAAAACACGCAAAGCCTACGTTTATTGATGACCAAGCTTTATAAACGCAATCCTGCTGAACTTAAAAAGAGCACTTCGGGTACAGCGGAACAAATGGTGGATTGGGTATTTGAAGGTAGTCAAAATTGGAAGTTTGATGCCATCGGTGGCGTGCAAGATCTTGAAGCCATGTATCTAGCGTTTAAGCCAGAATATACGGGCGACCGTGTATTGCCCTTTATAGTGGGCATTCAAACCATGTTGGTTAAAGCACGTGGTGGCAAAACAGAATTCTTTTTAACGGATAGTGTTGATCCGCAGCGCGTTTACAACACGGCCAGAAACATCGAAATTGCTGTTTGGAAACTTTCTAACACACGTGATGAAACAGGCCGACT
>JBDLQN010000063.1:0-5827 GCA_039800585.1 Pseudomonadota bacterium | reverse complement strand
CAATCACCTTGATTTTAGTTTATTTAAAGCGAAAAACACGCGCTAAAAAAATCGATCTTGATGGCGAGCAAGTGGCATGAGCCAAGCAGCTATTTTAGCCCAAGGCATTACCGAGGCGCGCTTACCCATCGATGAGCACAAGCAGCAGCAACTGCTTGCTTATTTAGCGCTGATGCAAAAATGGAATAAGGTGCACAACCTAACCGCGGTGCGCGATGCAGACGAAATGGTGGTGTTGCATTTGCTTGATAGTTTAGTAGTGTTGCCCTTTATTGATGCTAAGGCTTTGTTAGATGTTGGAAGTGGTGCTGGCTTGCCAGGAATTCCGCTAGCGATTTGCTTGCCTGATCTAAAAGTGACGGTGATTGATTCGAATAATAAGAAAGTCAGCTTTATGCGTCAGGCAAAGGCTGAACTAGGCATCGACAATCTCGAAGTGCTCGGTGGTCGAGTGGAAGAAATTGCGCCAAATCGCAAATTCGATATCGTGATTTCACGGGCATTTTCTGACTTGGATTTATTTATTTCTCTTACCCATCAACTTTGTGATGCGCAGGGAAAGTGGTTGGCAATGAAGGGTGTTTATCCCGAAGCAGAATTAGCGGAGTTAGAGAAAAACACGGGGATTACAGCTTCAAAAACTGAAGAGCTTAAGGTTCCTGGTTTGGCGGCTCAACGCCATTTGGTTTTTTTACCCTTTAAAAATATTGATAGACATTAAAAGTGGGTGTTGCATGCGCATACTAGCAATTACAAATCAAAAAGGTGGGGTTGGTAAAACAACCACTTGCGTCAACTTGGCGGCCAGCTTAGCTGCTTTAGGCAAGCGAGTGTTGTTGATTGATCTAGACCCACAGGGCAATGCCACGACAGGCAGTGGCTTTGATAAAGCCCAATTAAAAAACACTGTTTATCACGTCTTAATTGGTGATCAGCCAATTACTAAAGCGATTCAGCGTGCCGAAGATGCCTCATTTGACGTATTGCCTTCAAATCGAGATTTGGCTGGCGCAGAAGTTGAATTGGTCAATGAAATTGGCCGTGAAACTAAATTAAAGGTTGCTCTGGCTGAGGTGGCTGATCAATATGATTATGTTTTGTTAGATTGCCCACCGGCCCTTAATTTGGTCACGGTAAATGCATTAACCGCAGCCAATGCCGTGATGATTCCGATGCAATGTGAATATTATGCGTTGGAAGGATTGTCAGATTTGGTGAACACTATCAAGAAAGTGCGCACTCACCTCAACACGAGTTTGGAGATTGAAGGTTTGCTCCGCACGATGTTTGATAATCGCAATGTATTGACTCAACAAGTTTCAGATCAATTGGTCAGCCATTTCGGTAATAAAGTCTACACGACGCTTATACCGCGCAACGTCAGACTGGCAGAAGCGCCAAGTCACGGCATGCCTGCGTTGGTTTACGACAAATCTTCTAAAGGCGCGAAAGCTTATCTTGCATTAGCGCAAGAGCTGCTCGCTAGACATCAGGCGTAATTCGTCAAACATACAGGAATAATAATGATGGCAAAAGTAAAAGGTTTGGGGCGTGGTTTGGATGCTTTGTTGGCAGGCGATAGCGCCTCTGCCAATGCATCCGAGGGCTTATTAACACTGCCCGTCAGTCAGCTACAGCCAGGCAAATATCAGCCACGTACCCATATGGACCAAGCGTCTTTGGAAAGCTTGGCTAACTCCATACGTGAGCAAGGCATCATGCAGCCAATTATCGTGCGTGAAGTTGCCGCTAATCGATATGAAATTATTGCGGGTGAACGCAGATGGCGTGCTTCGCAATTAGCTGGCTTAACTGAAGTGCCCGTCATTGTGCGAGAAATTCCTGATGAAGCTGCGCTAGCAATGGCTTTGATTGAGAACATTCAGCGCGAAAATCTGAATCCAATCGAAGAAGCTAATGGTATTCAGCGTTTAATTGAAGAGTTTTCAATGACACATGAGCTGGCGGCTAAGGCTGTCGGTCGTTCGCGTAGTGCGGTGACTAATTTACTGCGTTTGCAACAACTACACCCCGCTGTTCAAGAAATGTTGATGTTAGCTAAATTGGACATGGGTCATGCACGCGCTTTACTTGCTCTAGAAGGCGCTAAGCAAATTACAACAGCTGAGCAAATCGTTCAGGGTCAGCTTTCCGTGAGGGCTGCTGAGCAATTGGTGAAAAGAAATGCAGCTGCTAAGTCTGCTAAGGTTTCTAAGCCTAGTGCTGACAGAGATATTTTACGCTTGCAAGAAAGTTTATCTGACGCCTTAGGTGCTAGTGTCACCATAGAAACAGGGAAGAATGGCGCGGGCGCTTTAAAAATTAGATATGCCAGCCTAGACCAGTTAGATTCAATCATCAAAAAATTAAGCTAAAAACTCGAAATTTACGGGTGTGGCTTGACTTAAAGCAAATAAAACAAGACAATCGCGGACTTCGCGTATTAACTTTGTACGCTGCTTTTTGCAAAGTTTTTTAAAATGGAAAACGTTAAAACAGCTGAAGTTTATAAGCAGATGGTGAAGTGGCAAGTGCTGGCGACCTTAGCGGTTGTCGCTTCCGTATTAGTCATCGCTGGAGTTCATGCTGCAGTTTCTGCCTTTGCTGGCGGGTTTTCTGTGGTGATTGGCGGTATCGCTGGCGCATTAGTCGCCAAGAGCGGCGATAAAAAACAACAAGCAGGCGCAATTTTGATTGCGATGCTAAAAGGTGAAGCGGTCAAAATTTTTGTTATCGCTTTGCTGCTGTTTATAACGTTTAAAGTCTATAGCGACTTGGTGCCTATGGCTTTAATTATTGGATTGGCTGCCTCAGCAATTTTGTCGGGCGCAGCGTTTTTTGGTTTAGATAAAAAGTAAAAGAGCTTAATTTATGGCAACTGAGCACGCATTAACACCATCAGGTTATATTGAACATCACTTATCGTTCAATACCCAGTCAATTGGTCAAGGGTCTTTCTGGGCGCTACACGTTGACACATTGGTGATGTCGGTTGCGCTTGGTGTGATGGCTATGGGCTTGCTCTGGTGGGTGGTGCGTGGTGCTACTTCTGGCGTGCCAACAAAACGCCAAGCTTTCGTAGAATTGATTTTCGACTTTATTGATGACCAAGTAAAAAACATTTACCACGGTGACCGTCACAAATTTATTGCCCCAGCAGCCTTGACAGTGTTTGTTTGGGTGCTTTTGATGAATGCTATGGACTTCTTGCCTGTGGATTGGGTAGCTAAAGCAGTAGCGGCTATCGGCGGTGAACACGTTAAATGGCGTGTAGTTCCAACTTCAGATGTCAACACAACCTTTGCTTTGGCATTAACAGTCTGGTTCTTAATGATTTTCTTTGCAATTAAGGCTAAGGGTATCGGTGGCTGGATTCACGAGCTATTCTGCGCACCGTTCGGCACAAGCCCACTCGTTTGGCCAGCCAACTTCTTATTTAATCTTATCGAATACGTATCTAAGCCTCTTTCACACTCACTTCGACTTTTCGGCAACATGTATGCTGGCGAAGTGATTTTCTTGTTGTTAGGTCTATGGGCCGCTACAGGCGTGACAGGTACAGTAGCTGGTGCAATTTTAGGCGCTGGTTGGTCTATCTTCCACATTTTGATTGTTGCGTTGCAAGCGTTCATTTTTATGATGCTTACAGTGGTTTATCTCGCAATGGCGGAAGAAGGACACTAAGCAATTGTTGATTAGTGAAGTTTTTAGTTAGTAATTTAGTAAGTTTGTAATTGTTTTAAAAAGTAGTTTGTAATATCCCTCAATTTGAAAGGAAACATAATGGAAGCTGTTCAATTTTTAGCGATGATTCAAGCATACACAGGTATTGGTATTGGCTTAATTATTGGTTTGGGTGCTGCAGGTGCATGTATCGGTATCGGTATCATGTGTGCTAGCTTCTTGGAAGGCGCTGCACGTCAACCAGAAATGATCCCAGCATTGCAAGGTAAAGTATTCTTGCTATTGGGTTTGATCGACGCTTCTTTCATTATCGGTGTTGGTCTTGCAATGATGTTCGCATTTGCTAACCCATTGTTAAGCGTAGTTGCTCACTAAGCTAAGAAAAAACTTAATTAATTAGCTTATAAATTCGGGAGCAAAAATGGATATTAACTTTACACTTGTAGCGCAAGCCGTAGCGTTCTTTGTGCTTATTGTGTTCACAATTAAATTTGTGTGGCCTCCATTGCTAACCGCAATTGAAACACGTCAAAAAGAGATTGCTGATGGTTTGGCTGCTGGCGAAAAAGGCCGTGCTGAACTTGAGAAATCATCAAAGCGTGCTGCAGAAGCCCTAGCTGAAGCAAAACAAAAGGCAGCTGAAATTTTGGCGCTCGCTGAAAAGAGAGCGTCTGAAATTGTAGAAGAAGCCAAAGGTAATGCTAAAGCTGAAGGTGATCGCATCATTAACGGTGCAAAAGCAGAGATTGACCAAGAAATTAACCGTGCTAAAGAAGGTTTGCGTCAGCAAGTTTCTTCATTGGCAATTGCTGGTGCGGAAAAAATCTTGCGTAAAGAAATTGATGCTAAAGCACATGCAGAGATTTTGACTGCTATTGCGAATGAGTTGTAGGAGGCTCTTGCTAAATCATGGCTGAAGCGATAACGATAGCAAGACCTTATGCCACAGCGGTGTTCCGTTTGGCTAAGGCAAATAAAGCACTAGCTAAATGGTCTGAAGAGCTGGCATTGATTGCAGCAGTGACTGAAAACGCACAAGTTAACAATTTAATTGATGATCCAAAATTACCATCAAATGAATTAGAGCGTGCTTTGCTTTCAATTTTTGAAGGCAAACTTTCAGACGCTGCTATCAACTTGGTAAAACTGTTGGTTGAAAATAATCGTTTAACGATTGTGGCTGACATCGTAGGCGCTTATGAAGAGTTAAAGGCTGAAGATGAAGGCACGCTAGAGGCAGAAATTACTGCTGCAGCAAAACCAACAGATGCACAGGTCGCGGCATTGGTTAAACAATTAGAAGCCAAGTTCGGTAAAAAAGTAGAGGCGCAAGTTTCACTTGATCCTGAATTAATTGGCGGTATCAAAATTGTGGTCGGTGATACGGTGATTGACGCTTCAGTACGCGCGCAATTGCAATCATTGGAATACACGCTCAAAGGCTAGAGCGCCAAGGGTTTAGAATACTTAAAGGTTAGACCGTAAAAGGTCAGGAGAATAAAATGCAGTTATCAACATCAGAAATCAGTGAACTGATTAAAAGCAGATTAGAGAATTTCTCTACTACTGCAGAAGCTCGTACTCAAGGTACTGTAGTTTCAGTGACGGACGGTATCGTTCGTATTCATGGCTTGTCTAATGTAATGGCCGGCGAAATGATTGAGTTCCCTGGCAACACATTCGGTCTAGCGCTAAACCTTGAGCGTGACTCAGTGGGCGCAGTTGTGCTTGGTGATTACGAGCACATTACCGAAGGCGACATTTGTAAATGTACAGGTCGTATTTTGGAAGTGCCTGTTGGTCCAGAGCTAATTGGCCGCGTAGTTGATGCGCTTGGTCGTCCAATCGACGGCAAAGGCCCAATCAACGCAAAAATGACTGACAAAATTGAAAAAGTTGCGCCAGGCGTGATTGCACGTAAATCTGTTTCACAACCAGTGCAAACAGGTATTAAAGCGATTGACTCAATGGTTCCAGTAGGTCGCGGTCAACGTGAGTTGATCATTGGTGACCGTCAAACAGGTAAAACAGCCGTTGCAGTTGACGCGATTATTAACCAAAAAGGTCAAAACATGACCTGTATCTACGTAGCGGTTGGCCAAAAGGCTTCAACCATTGCTAACGTGGTACGTAAACTAGAACA
>JBDLQN010000062.1:0-5834 GCA_039800585.1 Pseudomonadota bacterium | reverse complement strand
AGCGCCGCTTATGCGATTGAAAGCTTGTTAGGTCTAGTATTGGTGCTAAAAGCCACGCGCTAGTGCGGTGGCTTTTGTGGTGAATAAATTACTTCGGAATAACAATTTTTGGTGTTTCGGATTTGCGGTAAATCACCAATTGCTTGCCAATGTGATGCACGTTAATCGCGCCAGTTTTTTCGCAGATTTCTTCCAGCATAGAAACGCGCAATTCACGACTATCACCAAGCACCTTGATTTTGATCAGTTCGTGCGCATTTAAACTGTTTTCGATTTCTTGTAACACCGCGTCTGTCAGGCCGTTATTGCCTATCATCACGACGGGATTTAATTTGTGGGCCAAAGCACGAAGATGGCTAATTTGTTTAGTGTTCACGCCAATATTTCTTGTTCATTCAAAAGGGTCGCCATTCTAACATATCAGCGATAAGCCATGAAAAGAAGCAAAACCAGTAAAGCTTGGATGCAAGAGCATTTAAACGATGCTTTTGTGAAGCAGGCACAAAAAGACGGCTACCGCGCTCGCGCAGCCTATAAGCTCATTGAAATCGATGATAAAGATCATCTGATTAAGCCGGGTATGGCTGTGGTGGATCTTGGGTCAGCGCCAGGGAGTTGGTCGCAGGTCGTCGCTCAGCGCTTAAAAGGACAAGGCAAAATCATTGCCTTGGATATTCTGCCTATGGTTGGTATTGGAGGGGTCGATTTTATTCAAGGCGACTTCCGAGAAGACGCTGTCTTGGCCGAGCTAGAAGAGAGATTAAATGGTCAGCCCATAGACCTTGTAATTTCAGACATGGCCCCCAATATATCAGGTATCGGTTCAGTGGATCAGGCGAACGCCACTTATTTGACCGAGCTTGCCGTGGATTTTAGTTTGAAATGGCTGAAACCCAACGGTAACTTCCTAGTCAAAGTGTTCATTGGTTCCGGCTTTGAAGAAATCGTTCAATTGATGCGTGAAAGTTTTGAAAAAGTGGTCACGCGCAAACCAAAGGCATCACGCGATAGAAGCAGCGAAGTCTATCTGTTAGGCTTGAAACGTAAAAAGTGATTTAGTGGTAAGATTTAAACCGTGCATCAGCCATTTTTAATAAGGATGTAACCTTGAACAGCATCGTCAAAAATATCGCAATTTGGGTGATTATTGCCGTGATTCTTATGACGGTATTCAACCAGTTTTCTGGCAAAAACTCAGAAAACCAAATTGTGTACTCCCAGTTCATCAATGAAGTCAAAGAAGGCCGTGTGGCCAAGGTGACCATTGAGGGCCGCGCTTTGCATGGCGAAACCAATGACGGTAAGAAATTCAACAGTTATGCCCCTTATGACCCAGGCATGATGGGTGACTTGCTCAAAAACAACGTCAAAGTTGAAGCTAAGCCAGAACAAGAGCAGTCCCTACTCGTCAGTATTTTGATTAACTGGTTCCCGATGATTTTGTTGATTGGCGTGTGGATTTTCTTTATGCGCCAAATGCAAGGTGGCGGCAAGGGCGGTGCATTCTCTTTTGGTAAGAGCAAAGCACGTCAACTAGACAGCACCAATAACCAGACAACTTTTGCCGATGTGGCAGGCTGTGATGAAGCCAAAGAAGAGGTTTCTGAGTTGGTGGAGTTCTTGCGCGACCCTGCCAAATTCCAAAAATTGGGCGGTCGTATTCCTCGCGGCGTATTGATGGTTGGCCCTCCAGGTACAGGTAAAACTTTATTGGCTAAGGCCATTGCGGGCGAAGCCAAAGTGCCGTTCTTTACGATTTCAGGCTCGGATTTTGTGGAAATGTTCGTGGGTGTCGGTGCGGCACGTGTGCGCGACATGTTCGAGCAAGCCAAAAAGTCAGCGCCTTGCATTATCTTTATCGATGAAATTGATGCTGTAGGCCGTCATCGTGGTGCAGGCACAGGCGGTGGCAACGATGAACGTGAACAAACGCTTAACCAAATGTTGGTGGAGATGGATGGCTTTGAGCCTAACTCTGGCGTGATTGTGATTGCAGCGACTAACCGCGCTGACGTATTGGATAAAGCTTTGTTGCGTCCAGGTCGTTTCGACCGTCAGGTGATGGTGGGCTTGCCCGATATTCGTGGTCGCGAGCAAATTTTGTTAGTGCATATGCGTAAAGTGCCGATTGATCCTGATGTCAAAGCGGATATTTTGGCGCGCGGTACGCCAGGTTTTTCTGGCGCTGACTTAGCTAACTTGGTCAACGAGGCAGCCTTGTTTGCGGCACGTCGTAATAAACGTACCGTGGATATGGCCGACTTTGAAGACGCTAAAGACAAGATCTTTATGGGCCCAGAGCGTAAGTCTATGGTGATGCGTGAAGAAGAGCGTCGTAATACGGCTTATCACGAGTCAGGCCATGCTGTTGTGGCTAAGTTGTTGCCTAAAGCCGACCCTGTGCACAAAGTAACGATTATGCCCCGTGGTTGGGCGCTGGGCTTGACTTGGCAGTTGCCAGAGTTTGACCGTATCAGTAATTATCGCGACAAGATGCTAGAAGAGATTTCAATTTTGTTTGGCGGTCGTATTGCCGAAGAAATTTTTATGCATCAAATGTCGACAGGCGCTTCCAACGACTTTGAGCGTGCCACTAAGTTGGCGCGCGATATGGTGACTCGCTATGGGATGTCTGATGCGCTTGGCACCATGGTGTATGCAAGCAACGATCAAGATTCATTCTTTGGCAATATGTCATCTAAAACAGTGTCTGAAGCTACGCAACAAAAGGTAGATGCGGAGATTCGCCGTATTTTGGATGAGCAGTATGCCGTTGCGCGTAAATTGCTTGAGGATAATCGCGACAAAGTTGAAGCGATGACAGCAGCTTTGCTTGAGTGGGAAACCATTGATGCCGACCAAATTAACGACATCATGGCAGGCAATCCACCGCGTGCGCCTAAACCAAGTCAGCCCGCTAGCAAGAGCAAGTCTAAAAAGGGCGGTGGTGGCGCATCGGATGCCGCGAGTGCTGCACCACAGCCAGCAGCTAAACATTAATAGGAACTCAGGTACAAGGAGCCATATCCTGCTTGGAGCATATTCGCTCTTAGCAGATATGGCTTAATTTTTATGATATTTAACTGTGGACGCTTTCAGCTCGACTTATCCAAGCCTCGCGTGATGGGGATTGTAAACGTCACCCCAGACTCGTTTTCAGATGGTGGTAAATTTAACACCACAGAAAAAGCGATTGAGCATGCGCTGCAACTGGTGGAAGAAGGCGCTGAGATTTTGGATATTGGTGGCGAGTCCACCCGTCCAGGGGCTAGCCCTGTGCCGCTTGATGAGGAATTAAAGCGCGTGATTCCTGTGATTGAGGGTTTGCGTGGTGTTGGGGTGCCACTTTCGATTGACACCTACAAGCCACAGGTCATGCAGGCTGCGATTACGGCAGGGGCTGATATCGTCAATGATGTGTGTGCCTTGCGTGAGCCACAAGCCTTGGAAATTGTCGCAGCCAGCCAAGTGGGTGTTTGCTTAATGCATATGCAAGGCCGCCCACAAACCATGCAGGCTGATCCGCAATATGACGATGTGGTGAGCGAGGTAAGAGAATTTTTACAAGACCGTCTAAATGCGGCTGAACAAGCGGGCATAGTCCGCTCTCGCATTGTGCTGGATCCTGGATTTGGCTTTGGCAAACGCACAGCGCATAATCTCACTTTATTAAATCATTTAAACGATATTCAGGCGCTTGGGTTACCCTTGTTAATAGGCCTTTCACGCAAATCTGTCTTGGGGCAAGTGGTCGGCTCTGCTGTAGATGAACGTATACACGCCAGTATTGCCGCTTCAGTAGTTTCAGTGATGAAGGGTGCCAATATCGTGCGGGTGCATGATGTAAAGCCAACGATAGATGCTTTAAAGATTGTTCAGGCCGTCATGAACGAACAGCAGTAAGAAAGAAAAAAGAATGAGCAAAAAATATTTCGGCACAGATGGTATTCGTGGACGTGTTGGGACGCATCCCATCACGCCAGAGTTTGTGATGCGCTTGGGCTACGCTGCTGGTCGCGTATTAGTCAAAGCCGACAACCATTTGGCCAAAGATGCGCATCCCACGGTGCTGATTGGTAAAGATACGCGTATTTCTGGCTATATGCTGGAATCTGCACTGCAAGCAGGCTTGTGTGCCGCTGGTGTTAATGTGCGCCTTACCGGCCCAATGCCAACGCCCGCGATTGCTTATTTAACGCGCGCTTTAAGGGCTCAGGCTGGCATTGTGATTTCAGCCTCGCACAATCCTTTTGAAGACAACGGCATCAAATTCTTTTCAAGTTTGGGCACTAAGTTGCCTGATGATATCGAGCACGCTATTGAAGAAGAATTAGACAAGCCCATGGATGTGATGGATTCTGTGGATTTAGGCCGTGTAAAACGAATTGATGATGCTGCAGGCCGCTATATTGAGTTCTGTAAAAGCACATTCCCCAATGACCAAGATTTGCGTGGCCTTAAGATAGTCCTAGATTGTGCCCATGGTGCGACTTACCATGTAGCGCCGCCAGTGTTTCATGAGCTAGGTGCAGAAGTGATTGCCATCGGCAATCAGCCGAATGGCGTGAATATCAATCTGGACTGCGGCAGCACGCATCCACAAGCCTTATGCAAAGCCGTCGTCGAGCATCAAGCAGATTTGGGTATCGCTTTTGACGGCGACGGCGACCGTGTCATGATGGTAGATAGCGAAGGCAATTTACTGGATGGCGACCAATTGCTTTACATCATTGCAGCACATCGTCACCAGCAAGGTGTGTTAGTTGGCGGGATAGCTGGCACGCTCATGACCAATCTCGCATTGGAACACGCATTTAAGACAGCAAGTATCGATTTTTCTCGTGCCAAAGTCGGCGACCGATATGTGCGTGAAATGTTAGTGGAAAATGGTTGGCAATTGGGTGGTGAGAACTCAGGGCATATTCTCTGCTTGGATAAACACACTAGCGGGGATGGCATTATCGCTGCCTTGCAGGTGCTAGCCGCTTTGAAGGCTCAAAAACAAACTTTAACCACCGTTGGTAAAGCGCTAACGCTGTATCCACAAGTGTTGATTAACGTGCCAGTGAAACAGCGGATTGATATGAACGCTAATCCAGCAATTCAAGCTTCAGTGAAAGCTGCAGAACAGGCTTTAAATGGCAGTGGCCGTATTTTGCTTCGCGCCTCAGGCACCGAGCTTAAATTGCGGGTGATGGTGGAGGGTCAAAACGGTGAGCTGGTGGCGAAACTCGCTAAACAAATTGCCGATGTAGTGGCTGAGCAAGCACAGTAAGCAATTAAAAAATAAAAAAGGCAGCCTAGGCTGCCTTTTTTATTTTCTGTTACTTATTTCTGCCAAGTATCTTTGAGGGTGACCGTGCGGTTAAACACAGGTTTGCTGACTTGGCTGTCCTTGAGGTCAGCCACAAAATAGCCGTGACGTTCAAATTGGAAAGATTCGCCCGCTTTTGCTTCTTTTAAACCGAGCTCCAATTGCGCTTTGATGGTATGCACCGAGTTTGGATTAATGTCGTCCAAATAGTTGCGGTCACCGCTGCCTGGATGAGCTTCTTTAAATAAGCGGTCATACATGCGAATTTCGGCTTCGTAAGCATGTGCTGCAGACACCCAATGGATGTTGCCTTTGACTTTAACGCTATCTGAGCCAGGCGTGCCTGATTTGGTGTCTGGCAAGTATTCGCAGTGTACGGTGGTCACGTTGCCCGCTGCATCTTTTTCGCAGCTGGTGCATTTCACTACATAGCCATAGCGTAAACGCACCATATTGCCTGGGAATAAGCGGAAATAGCCTTTTGCTGGCTCTTCCATGAAGTCTTCGCGTTCAATCCACA
>JBDLQN010000061.1:0-5884 GCA_039800585.1 Pseudomonadota bacterium | reverse complement strand
TTCTTGGTATCTCGCGACACAAGAAGCTTGCAATGGCGACAAATCCAGCTCAAATAACATGACACCTTGAGGCAACTGATAATGCTGTTGCCATTTAGGGTGCAGCTTGCCAATAAAGCCGATTGATTTGCCATCTAGCATTACTTCAGCAGATTGGCCTGGATGCAAGGCTGGATGCTGCGCTGCCACATATTGCGCACGACCCGAAGTCAAAGCATCCACATTCGCTTTTACATCATAAAAATCGACCGAGCGTGCTGCTTCAGCCCATTGCTCTGGCAGCGCCTCGCCATAAGCCAAACCTGATATACGCGTGGTTTCTTGGTAGCCTTGACCAGTATGCGCATATACCGCGCCAATTTCGAACAATCGCGCACGTGTTTGTTGGCGATTTAAGTTATAAACCAAAGCATCCAACAAGCCACCCCAAAGTCCAGAGCGCATCACACTCAAATTGCTCGCAATTGGATTTTTGAGCTTGATTGGATGGGCATTACCCAATAAATCACGCTCCCAACTTTCATCCACAAAGCTGTAGGTCACAACTTCTTGGTACCCAGCAGATACTAAAACATCTTGCAATAAATGACGACTAATTTGCGCCTCTGAGTTTGGCAACATGCGCAAATCTGCCACAGGGGCAATCGCTGGAATATTGTCATATCCATGCAAACGTGCGATTTCTTCGATTAAGTCTTCTTCACGTTCAATATCAAAGCGATAGCTAGGTGGAATTACCACAAAGCGACCCGCCTCTTGTTGATAATCAAAGCCTAACTGATCGAATAATTTAGCCACTAAGCCCACTTCTAGCGTGATGCCAAGAATCGAGTTCAGTTTATCCATGCGCAATGTCGTTGCTTGGCGACTAGGCAAGCTGGCCTGAACTTCCGTCACGGCGGCGGCTTGGCCACCGCAAATATCCAAGACCAAACTCGTCGCACGCTCCATCGCCTGTGCCGTGATTAAATAATCAACACCACGTTCAAAACGATAGGATGAATCGGTACTAATGCCGAAACGACGGCCTTTGCCCACGATAGTATCAGGCGTGAAAAATGCGCTTTCTAAGAAAATATCCCTTGTTTCATCGAATACTGCCGTGGTCTGACCACCCATGACGCCCGCCATGGCAATCGCGCCAGAATTGTCAGCAATGACCAACATGTCTTTATCTAACTTAACGGTTTGTTGGTTCAATAAAGTGATTGCTTCAGCCTGATTTGCCCAACGCACTTGAATATCGCCATTCAATTTATTCGCATCAAAGGCATGCATAGGCTGACCGAGCTCTAGCAAAACGTAGTTGGTAATATCTACAATCGCGCTGATGCTATGCAAACCACTACGCTCCAAGCGACGCACCATCCAATCAGGTGTTTTCGCTTTGGCATTCACGCCTTTAATCAAACGGCCACAATAACGTGGGCAAGCGGATGAATCGGCAACACTCACCTTTTTACTGTCGCTGATTGCGGCAGGCACATTAGCAAACGAAGGCAAGCTCAAAGCCGCACCTGTTAGAGCCGCCACTTCACGGGCAATCCCAACAATACTTAAACAATCACTACGGTTTGGGGTTAACTTGAGCGTGAATAATTGGTCATTCAGGCTTAAATATTCGCGAATATCCTGGCCAACAGACGCATCTGCTGGCAATTCTAAAATGCCTGCACTTTCGGCTGCCAAGCCCAACTCTTTTTCAGAGCACATCATGCCAAATGACTCAACGCCGCGCACTTTGGCCTGCTTAATTTCAAATTCTGGCAACACGGCACCAACTAAGGCACAAGCGGATTTCAGCCCAACTCTAGCATTGCTAGCACCACAAACGATTTGGATTGGCTCAGCCGCACCCACATTCACTTTAAGCACTTGCAAGCGGTCAGCATCTGGATGCTTTTCTGCAGACAGAATCTCAGCCACAACGACTTTATTAAAGACTGCGCCAGCTGGCTCCAAGCCTTCAACCTCAAGGCCCGCCATGGTCAACAAATGACTCAAAGCATCGGTACTAATCGCTGGATTAGTGTATTCACGTAACCATTGTTCAGAAAATTGCATATTTATCGTCCAAACTGCTGCAGGAAGCGCAAATCATTGTTAAAGAAGTGGCGCAAATCGTTGACGCCATAGCGGAGCATAGTCAAACGCTCAACGCCCAAACCAAAGGCAAAGCCACGATACTTCTCAGCATCAATGCCCACGTGTTTAAACACTTCTGGATGCACCATGCCGCAACCGCCAATTTCAAGCCAGCCGCCATTCCAGCTCATATCCATTTCGGCAGAAGGCTCAGTAAATGGAAAGAATGAAGGACGGAAGCGCACTTGCAAATCGTCACGTTCAAAGAAGCGTTGCAAGAAATCTTGTACGACGCCTTTTAAATTGGCGAAACTAATATTTTCATCTACCCACAAGCCTTCTACTTGATGGAACATCGGTGAGTGGGTTGCATCAGAGTCGACGCGATACACACGGCCTGGCGCAATAATCTTAAGCGGCATTGATTGACCCGCTTTAATCGCATCTTGCATGTAGTGAATCTGAACAGGCGAAGTATGGGTACGCAACACGTAATCCATACTGCCATCTTCAGCATCAACATAAAAAGTATCGTGCATAGCACGGGCTGGATGGTTATCAGGAATATTGAGCGCCGTGAAATTATAAAAATCGGATTCGATTTCAGGGCCTTCAGCCACATCGAACCCAATCGAATGAAACAGCGTTTCAAGACGCGCAAGCGTTAATGACACAGGATGTAAGCCACCTTTAGATTGGCTGCGCGCAGGCAAAGTAACATCCAGCGTTTCTCCCGCCAATTGCTTTTCTTGCTCCGCCAATAAAATCGCATCGCGACGGGCTTTTAAAGCCGCCTCAACCGCTTGTTTCACCACGTTAATGGCAGCACCAGCCGCTGGACGCTCTTCATTGCTGAGCTTGCCCAAACCCTTCATCGCTTCGGTCAAAGCCCCTGCTTTGCCCAAATACTTAGCCTTTGCTTGCTCCAAATCGTTCACGTTGGCACAAGCGGCAAAGTCCCGCTCGGCTTCAGGAATCAAGTGTTCTAAAGAGGCGTTTTGCATAGTATTCATCCGTTATTCACGCTCACAAACTCACTATAAACAAAAAAGGAGGCTCGCAAGCCTCCTTTTTATCTTTTTACTGACTAGGCAGCTGCGAGGCCAGCTTTTGCCAAATCAACAAACTTGGCAAATGCAGCTTTATCAAACACTGCTAAATCAGCTAATACTTTACGATCCACTTCAACAGCAGATTTTTTCAAACCGTTCATGAAGCGGCTGTATGTCAAACCAAACTCACGTGAACCTGCATTGATACGAGCAATCCACAATGCGCGGAATTGACGTTTTCTTTGACGACGGTCACGGTAAGCATATTGACCAGCTTTCATTACCGCTTGCTTAGCAATGCGGTAAACGTTTTTACGGCGACCACGGTAACCCTTGGCTGCGTTTAAAACTTTCTTATGACGTGCACGAGCGATGACACCACGTTTTACTCTAGGCATGTTCTATCTCCTTATTGTGTAGGCATCATAGCGCGGATACGCTTGACGTCAGTTGGGGAAACGATTGCAGTGCCGCGTAGTTTACGCTTTTGCTTCGTGGTTTTTTTAGTCAGGATATGACGAAGGTGCGAATGAGTACGCTTAACCTTGCCATTACCTAAGAACTTAAAGCGCTTTTTAGCGCCGCTCTTGGTTTTCATCTTTGGCATTTTTTTCTCCTAAAGGACATTAATTTAAAAGCACTTGGGCATGCCGTTTTGGCCTCGGCGCTTCACTTGTTGCTACTTCTGGTACTACTTCTTTTAGTTTCGCTGTTACTGACAGCGACACACTATTCTTTATTTAGCCTTTTTTTGTGGGGCTAGGACCATCACCATTTGGCGACCTTCCATTTTAGGAAACTGCTCAACCACTGCAACTTCTTTTAATTCTTCTTCAACACGTTTTAAAAGGGCCATTCCTAGCTCTTGGTGAGTAATCTCACGACCTCTAAAACGCAATGTTACTTTGGCTTTATCACCGTCTTTAATAAACTTGGTGATGTTCCGCACTTTAATCTGGTAATCACCTTCGTCAGTACCAGGACGGAATTTAATTTCTTTTACTTGAACTTGCTTTTGCTTCAGTTTTTGTTCGTGCTGACGTTTGCTTTCGGCATATTTGAATTTACCGTAATCCATCAAACGACATACTGGTGGTTCAGCAGTAGGCGCAATCTCTACAAGATCAATGTCGGCCTCTTCGGCTTTAGCCAATGCTTCGCTAAGACTCACAACACCTAGTTGCTCACCTTCCACACCAATTAGACGAATTTGTGGCGCTTTAATATCGCCGTTAATTCGTACTTCTTTATCCTGAGCTATCGCAAATTCTCCAAAATATTGAGTTCTATTCGAACCATTTTACAAAAAGCTAAGCCGCGCTACCTTTAGCTTGGACCTCGCCACGTAAGCGCTCAATAAACGCTTGAACTGGCATAGAACCTAGGTCTTCACCTTTTCTGGTACGCACGGCCACTTGTCCGCTTTGCATTTCTTTGTCGCCTACAACGAGCAAATAAGGCAACTTCTGCAAGCTATGTTCGCGTATTTTATAGGTAATTTTCTCATTTCTCAAGTCCGACGCAACTCTGAACCCGTTTTTCTTAAGTTCTTCTACCACTTGCGTCACATATTCGGACTGCGCATCAGCAATATTCAGCACCATGGCTTGCACTGGCGCCAACCAAACTGGCATCGCGCCTGCATAGTTTTCAATCAAGATCCCAATAAAGCGCTCCATCGAGCCCACAATCGCGCGGTGCAACATTACAGGGTGTTTACGCTCGTTATTTTCCGCCACGTATTCGGCACCCAAACGCACAGGCAAGTTAAAGTCGAGCTGTATTGTGCCCACTTGCCACAAGCGACCTAGACTGTCTTTAAGTGTAAATTCAATTTTCGGGCCGTAGAAAGCGCCTTCGCCAGGCTGCAAATCAAACTGCAAGCCATTTTGCGTAAGCGCTGCCGCCAAAGATTTTTCCGCCTGATCCCAAGTTTCCTCAGAACCCACGCGCTTTTCAGGGCGAGTTGATAGTTTCACCAATACATCGCTAAAGCCAAAATCACCATACACTTTGTAGAGCATTTGAATAAAGGTCGCGACCTCTTCTTCAATTTGGCTTTCCATACAGAAAATATGCGCATCATCCTGGGTAAAACCACGCACACGCATCAAGCCGTGCAATGAGCCTGACGGCTCGTTACGGTGGCATGAACCAAACTCGGCCAAACGCAAAGGCAAATCACGATAGCTATGCAAACCGCTATTAAAGATCTGAACATGGCCTGGGCAGTTCATCGGCTTTACCGCGTAGTCGCGGTTTTCAGAATGCGTCGTGAACATATTGTCACGGTAGTTATCCCAGTGACCCGATTTTTCCCACAAGGTCTTGTCCATAATGGTCGGAGTACGCACTTCTTGGTAGCCATATTCTACAAATTTGGCGCGCATGTATTGTTCAATCTCTTGCCACAATGACCATCCACGCGGATGCCAGAACACCATGCCTGGACCATCATCTTGCATATGGAATAAATCAAGCTGCTTACCTAATTTGCGGTGGTCTCGCTTTTCTGCCTCTTCAAGCTGGAACAAATAAGCATCCAAATCCTCTTTTTTCGCCCAAGCCGTGCCGTAAACACGCTGCAACATTTCGTTATTAGAATCGCCGCGCCAATAAGCGCCCGCCAATTTCATTAACTTAAACACTTTGAGTTTGCCAGTTGAAGGCACATGTGGACCACGACATAAGTCGGTGAAATCACCTTCGGTATAAAGTGAAACCGCCCCACCTGCTGGAATGGCTTC
>JBDLQN010000060.1:0-5921 GCA_039800585.1 Pseudomonadota bacterium | reverse complement strand
TGTCCCTATCGATAAGGGTTTGCCCAGCTACTTAAACTGGGTTTGTGAAAATCTAGTTTAGGATAAATGTGTTGAATTTTAGGTTAATTTTTTTAGTTTTCGTTTGGATTTTTTCTAGCCCAGCATGGGCGGTTGAAGCCAGTACAAGCACTGCAAATGCGCTATTCACCAAATCTGATGCAGAAATCTTAACGCCCGATCAAGCTTTTCAGCTAAGCATCACAGCAGAAAATCAGCACACATTAAAAGCCAACTTTGCTATCGCAAAAGGGCATTATTTATACCGCAACAAAATTACATTCGAATCACAAGACCTTGCGCTTGAAGCTGTTTTTCCAAAAGGTGATATTAAAAAAGACACGCATTTTGGAGAGGTTGAGGTCTATCATAACGCTCTGACGGCAAGGCTTATCCTGAACAACCCACCAGCGAACCTACAAAAAATTAAGGTGCAAGCGAGCTATCAAGGCTGTAGCGAAAAAGGGTTGTGTTACTCGCCTATACGCAAAACCTTTGAAATCAATTTGCCTAATGGCTCGACTAGCAATACCGATACAGCCATTACCGAATCATCAAGCGATCAAGCGACTAGCCTATTAAAAAGTGGCAAGCTTTGGTTGGTCGTTGCAGGTTTCTTTGGGTTTGGAGTGCTTTTGGCACTGACGCCCTGCGTGTTACCAATGATTCCCATTTTATCGGGGATTATTGTGGGCGATAAAAAAGTACACCATCATGCAACAAGCCGATTGCATGCCTTTAATTTATCTCTTGCCTACACGCTGGGCATGTCGCTGAGCTACACACTCGCAGGCATCACCGCTGGACTTTCTGGCCAATTATTAAGCAATGCATTACAAAGCCCGTGGATGTTAGGCATCACGTCCATGATTTTTGTGTTTCTGGCTTTTTCTATGTTTGGTTTTTACGAGTTGCGCCTTCCCAGTGCATTAGAAAACCGTATGGTGAACATCGCCAATGGTATTAAAGGCGGTCAGTTTCTTGGTGTTTTCAGCATGGGTGCGCTTTCTGCATTAATTGTCAGCCCTTGTGTCGCGGCACCGCTCGCAGGCGCTTTGATTTATATTGGCCAAACACATGATGTCATGCTGGGCGGCCTAGCACTTTTCTCACTCTCCATAGGCATGGGCGTACCCTTGCTGCTGATCGGTGCATCCGCAGGTCACGTTCTACCCAAAGCGGGACCTTGGATGACGGCCGTACGCGATTTTTTTGGTTTTCTCATGTTGGGCCTGGCAATTTACTTAATTTCTCCCGTCATTCCTTCTAGCCTGCAAATGTTGCTGTGGGCAGCCTTGCTCATTATTCCTGCCATTTATTTACGCGCCATAGATTCATTGCCAAGCAACGCCGGTCCTTTACAGCGACTTTGCAAAGGAATGGGAATTATTTTGTTAGCCTTGGGTATCACAATGATTATTGGTGCTGCTTCTGGTGCCAAGTCGCCGCTAAACCCTCTATCAGGCATCGTAAACAAACAGGCTAACACTTCCAATTCAGGCTTATCGTTCAAACGTATTCACAGCGTTGCCGAATTAGAGGCGAATATTCAGAATGCCAAAGGCAAAACCCTTATGCTGGATTTTTATGCCGACTGGTGCGTAGCTTGCAAGGAGCTAGAGCAATTTACTTTTAGTGATGCTGGCGTCAAAAATGCTTTGAAGGATACCGTGTTGCTTCAAGCAGACGTTACCAACAACACTCCCGAAGATATCGCACTGCTTAACCGCTTCAAATTATTTGGTCCACCGGGCATGGTGTTTTTCAATCAAACGGGCCAAGAAATTGCATCCCTAAAAGTGGTGGGTTATCAAGCGCCTGAAGAATTTATTAAAACGCTGCAAAAACTTAACTCACTCGGAGCAGATGAATGCAATCCAAGTATCGTTTGTTAATTGCCGCCGGCTTGGCACTAGTTGCCAGCCTTTATTTGGCAAAACAACCTGGGCTTATTACGCCAAAAACCAACCAACCCTCTCAAACACAAGCCTTATTAGATGCCCGCTTTAATGCCTTAAATGGTAGCGAAGTTTCATTAAGAACCTGGCAAAACAAAATTATCGTGCTCAATTTTTGGGCAACTTGGTGCCCACCATGCCGTGAAGAAATGCCCGAACTATCAAAAATGCAGGATCAGTACAAAAATCAAAATCTTGTGATTGTTGGACTCTCTACCGAAGATCTAGACACCACCAAAAACTTTATTGCCGAGCATCCTGTTTCCTACCCTGTGCTAGCAGGGGATATGCAGGCCATGACTTTTGCAGAAAGTTTAGGCAACAATCAAAGCATACTGCCCTACACTGTCGTGATTGATGAAAAAGGTCAGCTGGTAAAAGCATTTTTTGGCCGCGTTAATCAAACTTTGCTAGAAAAAACCATTACTCCGCTGCTCAAAAATCAAGTGCCTTGAATTAACAATAAATCGGTTAATTTCTTTAAATTCCGTCAAATTGCTGTAGAATGTGTAGCAATTAACGACAATCTTGAATTTTCTCAGAAGTGCTTTTTATTCTGAAAATCAATTAAAAATATGGCTGAAACATCATCAAAGTCGGTATTGGTTTTACATGGCCCTAACTTAAACCTTCTCGGTTTACGTGAGCCTAACCATTACGGCAACAGCACATTGGCGGATATCGATGCGCGCCTTAAAGAACGTGCAAAACAAGCAAATGTCGCGCTGCAGTCATTTCAAAGTAATTCTGAAGTTGAGTTAATCCAGCAATTACATACGCTCGCTAATAATAAAGTCGACTTTATTATTATCAATCCTGCTGCATTTACTCACACTTCTGTCGCGCTTCGCGACGCGCTATCCGCTGTTAAAGTGCCATTTATTGAAGTGCACTTATCTAACATTTATGCGCGTGAATCTTTCCGCCATCACTCTTATTTCTCCGACATTGCAGTCGGCGTAATTAGCGGCTTGGGGGCACAAGGTTATTTACTCGCTTTAGACTACGCAATACAAACCTTTTCTAATTAAAAGCACTTTTAAAGTGCGCAACCGTAACATTGAGGTGAATTATGGATTTACGAAAACTTAAAAAACTAATCGACTTGGTAGAAGAGTCTGGCATTTCAGAACTTGAGCTTACCGAAGGTGAAGAAAAGGTACGTATTAGTCGTAATCTTCCACAAGGTCAAAACGTGGTTTATGCACAAGCAGCACCTATGATGCATCAAGCACCAGCAGCTGCACCTGCGGTAGCCGCTCCTGCAGCTGAAACACCAGCGGCAGCGCCTGCTGCTATTGAAGGCCATGTGATTAAATCACCGATGGTGGGTACTTTCTACCGCTCACCTTCTCCAGAAGCCAAAGCTTTCGTGGACGTAGGTTCTGCAGTCGCGGTTGGTGACACTTTGTGCATCATTGAAGCGATGAAATTATTGAATGAAATTGAATGTGACCATGCTGGCGTAATCAAAGCTATCTTGGTTGAAAACGGTCAACCAGTCGAGTACGGCGAACCTCTATTCATCATCGGCTAATAAGGGGTTTAAATGTTCGATAAGATCCTTATCGCCAATCGTGGCGAAATCGCGTTACGTATCCAACGTGCCTGTCGTGAACTTGGCATCAAAACGGTTGCGGTTCACTCAGAGGCTGACAAAGATGCTAAATACGTCAAACTAGCTGATGAGTCAGTGTGTATTGGCCCTGCACCTTCTGGTCAAAGCTACTTAAACGTTCCTGCCGTCATTAGTGCCGCCGAAGTGACTGATGCTGAAGCAATCCATCCTGGTTATGGCTTTCTTTCAGAAAATGCAGACTTTGCGGAGCGCGTAGAACAAAGCGGCTTTGTATTTATTGGCCCACGTGCTGAAACTATTCGCTTAATGGGCGACAAAGTAAGTGCCAAAGACACCATGAAAAAAGCCGGTGTGCCTTGTGTACCGGGTTCAGACGGCGCGCTGCCTGATGATCCAAAAGAAATTATCCGCATCGCTAAAAAAATCGGCTATCCCGTTATTATTAAAGCGGCTGGTGGCGGTGGCGGTCGTGGTATGCGTGTCGTACACACAGAAGCAGCCCTGATTTCATCAGTGAACATGACAAAAGCCGAAGCCCAAGCGGCATTCGGCAACCCTGTGGTGTACATGGAAAAATTCCTTGAACAACCACGCCATATCGAAATTCAAGTGCTTTCAGATCAACACGGTAACGCGATTTACCTAGGTGAACGCGATTGCTCTATGCAACGTCGTCACCAAAAAGTGTTAGAAGAAGCACCAGCGCCCGGCATTTCTGTTCGCTTGCGCGACAAGATTGGTCAACGCTGTGCAGATGCGTGTAAACGTATTAACTACCGCGGTGCAGGTACTTTTGAATTTTTATACGAAAACAATGAGTTCTATTTCATTGAAATGAATACCCGCGTTCAAGTGGAGCATCCAGTGACAGAAATGATTACTGGCGTGGATATTGTGCAAGAACAAATTCGTATCGCTTATGGCGAAAAAATGCGTTTACGCCAAAAAGATGTGCAGCTTAAAGGCCATGCCATCGAATGTCGTATCAATGCTGAAGACCCATATACTTTTGTGCCTTCACCAGGCCGTATCACAACATTCCATATGCCTGGCGGCCCTGGCATTCGTGTTGACACGCATGCCTACCAAAACTACTTGGTGCCACCTCATTACGATTCAATGATAGGCAAATTGATTGCTTACGGTGATACGCGTGATCAAGCTATTGCACGCATGAACATCGCTTTATCTGAAATGGTCGTCGAGGGCATTAAAACCAACGTGGCTCTGCATCGTGACTTGATGAATGATGCAGCATTCCAATTAGGCGAAACAAGCATTCATTACCTAGAACACAAACTTGGTATCGTTAAGTAAGTGTTTGTGGAGTAGCTAGATGGCTTGGATCTCATTACGCATTGAGGCGGATAGCCAAAACGCTGATTTATTGAGCGATACGCTGATGGAAGTCGGCGCACTATCCGCCAGTATTGAAGATGCCAACGCCGAAACCCCGGACGAACAACCTATTTTTGGTGAGCCAGGCGACCCGCCGCCTGGCATTTGGAATAAAAACATCATCAGCGCCTTACTTGCTGATGACGCCAATGTTACAGAAGTCATTTCGCAGTTAGAGCAACTTACCGAAATCAAAAATTTAAGTTACACCACTCAAAAAATCGAAGAACAAGATTGGGTGCGTGCCACGCAATCTCAGTTTGACCCCATCAAAATCACGGATGATTTATGGATTGTGCCGACTTGGCATGATGCACCCAACCCCAAAGCACTCAATATTATTTTAGATCCTGGTTTGGCTTTCGGAACAGGCAGTCATCCAACAACGCATTTGTGTTTGGCTTGGTTGGTCAATGAAATTAAACCACAACATGAAGTCCTCGATTACGGCTGCGGCTCTGGCATTTTGGCAATTGCCGCTAAAAAATTAGGTGCAAAAGAAGTGGTTGGCGTAGACATTGATGCGCAAGCGATTATTGCCAGCCAATTTAACGCCGAACAAAATCATGTAGAAGCCGACTTTTACATGGCAACACATTACCCAGAGAAACCGGCTGATGTCGTGGTTGCTAATATTCTCTCAAGCGCATTAATGGTGCTGGCACCCGCCTTAGCCCGCGCCTGTAAAACAAACGGCCGAATTGCCTTGTCTGGCATTTTACGAGAGCAAGCAGAGCAAGTTTCTGCCATTTATGCCGAATGGTTCAACATGGACGCCCCTGTCTTTATGGATAGCTGGGTATTGCTTTCTGGTACCAAAAAATAGATGTTCCAAGCATGAACAACATCACCACTTGCCCTGCTTGCCTCACTAGATTTATTGTTGGTCGCGCACAACTCACAGCCCATCAAGGGCAAGTCAAATGCACCAAATGCAAACACATCTTTGACTATCGCCAACATCTAGA
>JBDLQN010000059.1:0-6050 GCA_039800585.1 Pseudomonadota bacterium | reverse complement strand
AAAAAAATGGGCCTAAAGCGGCTTGCACAAACCATACAAAATTCATAATTAGCGTAAAATTTAAGCATGGATACGCAAGCAAATTATCGTCTAGCATTGCAACTTCACCAGCAGGGTGAATTAAGGCAAGCTGAGGCCCTCTATCAAAGCGTGATTGCCGCCAATCCGCAGCACGCAGATGCTATTCACTACCTTGGAGTGATACACCACCAAAACGGCAAGCATCAAATGGCTATTGATACGATTGCGCAAGCCCTCCAAATCAACCCCAACAGTTCGGACTATTTAAGCAATCAGGGCTTAGCTTACAAAGCTTTAAAACATTATCAGCAAGCCATTGCGTGCTTGCAGCAAGCTTTAAAGTTAGCACCTGATGATTTAGATATTCACTACAACCTCGGCAACACATGCATAGAAAACGAAAGCTTTGAGCTAGCAGCACAAGCTTATCGCCGTATTCTGCGTGACTATCCGCAAGACAGTGATTTAAAAGAGGCGCTAAGTCATGCTTTAGACAGGCAAGGCATCACATCTCAACAACTGGGCCAATATGCTGAAGCTGAGCGTTGTTATCTTGAAGCAATCCAGCTCACACCCCAACAAGATGGCCTTTATTACAACCTGGGCAATGCTCAGCGTGAATTGGGCAAGCCCCAAGAGGCGGCACAGTCTTATCAGCAGGCGATTAAACGCAACCCTAATGATGCAGATGCTTATAACAATTTGGGCAATGTACTGCGTGAGTTGGGCGATCTGCAGGGAGCGATTAGTGCTTATCAAACCGCGTTAGAGTTGAACCCTCGCTTGTACCACGCCAAAGTCCATTTGGCGCATCAAAAACAACACGCTTGTGATTGGCAGGGTTTGGATAAGGACATTAACGAAATTAGGCAATGGGTGCATCATCAGCCTGAGGCTCAAATCTCGCCTTTTGCTTTTTTAGCCATGCCAGGCACCACCGCCGAAGAGCAAAAGACTTGCGCGAATCACTGGCTGAAAAACCGCTATACCACAGCCTTTGAACAAGGTAAGGCTTTAGCTTTTAAGCATCAATATTCACATCAAAAACTTCGTATAGGCTATTTATCTGGCGATTTTAGGTTACACCCACTTGCCTTTCTTATTAGTGAGTTGATTGAGCAACATAACAAAGCTCAGTTTGAAATCTACGCTTACTCTTATGGAGTCAATGATCAAAGCCAGGAAAGAAAACGCCTAGAAGAAGCATTTGACTGTTTCCGTGATATTCGCACCATTTCAACCCTAGACGCCGCAAAGCAAATTAAGCAAGATGAAATCGATATTTTGGTGGATTTAACTGGCTTTACTCAAACTAGCCGCAGCCAAATTGTGGCTTTGAGGCCTGCGCCCATCAATGTGAGCTGGCTGGGATTCCCTGGCGGCATGGGAGAACTAAACGGTCAGCCGCTGTTTGATTACCTACTTTCTGATGCGTTTGTTACGCCTCCTGAAACGAGCCGTCACTATGCAGAAAAACTAGCACTACTGCCTCATACCTATCAACCCAATGACACACAACGACCTGTTGCAGCCAGCGAAGGCCGCGAAGCTTATGGCTTACCTGAACAGGGATTTGTTTTCTGCTGCTTTAACCAAACTTTCAAAATACTGCCAGATGTTTTTGATGTGTGGATGAATCTGCTTAAGCAAGTGCCGAATAGCGTGTTATGGCTACTGGAATGCAATGCTTTATCTAAAGCGAACTTAATTAAAGAAGCTGAAAAGCGCGGACTAACTAAGGAGCGATTAATCTTCGCCCCGCGTGTAACCATGGCAGAGCATATGGCAAGGCAAACTTGTGCCGATCTATTCTTAGACACTCTACCTTACAACGCTCACACAACCACCAGCGACGCCTTGTGGATGGGTTTACCCGTTTTAACTTGCAGCGGGAATACATTTGCTAGTCGCGTGGCAGGCAGTTTGCTAAAAGCGGCTGAGCTGCCGGAACTGATCACTTATTCCTTGCAAGAATATCAGGCAAAAGCCTTGGAGTTGGTCAACAATCCTCAACAGTTAAATCGTATTAAAGCGCATTTAATCAACAAGCGAGAACAACTGCCTTTGTTTAATGCCGCCCACTTCGCACGCGATTTGGAGGCGATTTACCAAGCGATGTTAAAAGGCCGCGCTAATTAATTGTTGTGGGTGATTGCCGCAAATAAAGACGCAATCACAATCAAGCTACCCCCTAGCCATTCACGTAAGGATAGCGTCTCATCCGTTAAATAATAAGAAGCTAGCGCAGCTACCACCAACTCGAACATAAACAACACGGAAGCTTTGGTGACGGGCACATGGGTAATGCCAAATTGCACCAAAAAAGTCGCTGACATCAACAGCAATGCAATCATCACCATGATGAGCCATTTTGAAGCATCCATTAAATCTAAATTAGGCATGGCTTGATTTTGAATCCCCATAAATAGCAATGACATCACCACTACACCAACAAAAACCGAGATGGATTTTGCTGTAATACTTAAGTGCGTTGAATGTCTGGTAATCACATTAGTTAAAGCAAAGCCTATGCCTGAAGAAAGCGCTAACCACTCAGCATTGTTATTAGGCAGCGGTAGCGCATTGGTTTGCCAAAACATAGTAAAAGCGCCTATTAAAGACAAAACAATAATGACAACACCCTGCCAATTAGTGCGCTCTTTTAAGCAGAAATGCGCCAAAATGAGCGTCCAAAGCGGCGACAAATAAAATAACAAGGTCACGCGCATTACTTCGCCATCAATAATTGCCAACACATAACTCAGGTTGGTCCAGCCCGCCACCAATGCCAGCCAAACGATGCTTTTAGGCTGTTTAAACAAGCCGCGCCAATGCTTGTGAAAAATAAGTGCGGCAATCATAAGTGCAATGATGTAGGTGTAAAGGCTGGAGACAACACCAGAAACCCCAGCATCTTGCATGATGCGATAGGGATACCAAATCACACCCCAACAAAACGCGCCAAACAAGAGGCCGAACACAGCAAATTGACTTTGATGTTTTTGAAGTTTTTCAGAACGGAACAAATCTTAACTTTCTAAATTAGCTTTATAATGCTGGCCATGAATTCAAATCTGATGAACCCAAATCTCAATCAATTGCAGCCCTATCCTTTTCAACGCTTACGCGATTTGTTTAAAGGCATTACACCCAACGCAGATTACAAGGCTATCAATTTATCGATTGGTGAGCCTAAACATGATACACCAGCGCTGATTAAACAAGCATTGATTAGCAATTTAGCAGGCTTGGCTAGTTACCCAACTACTGCCGGCGTACCTGAATTAAGGCAAGCTATTGCCAACTGGGCAACCCGTCGTTACGGCATTCCTTTGCTGGATATTGAAAAAGAAATTATTCCAGTAAACGGCAGTCGTGAAGCGCTTTTTGCCTTTGCGCAAGCCGTGATTAATACGCAAAAAGTGGCAAAGCCTGTGGTAATTTGCCCTAATCCGTTTTATCAAATTTACGAGGGAGCCGCGTTTTTAGCAGGTGCTGAGCCTCACTTCCTGAATACCCTTCCAGAAAATCAACACGCCATGGATTTCGATAGCGTGCCAGCCGATGTGTTAAATCGCACACAATTAGTCTATGTGTGTTCACCAGGCAATCCTTCAGGCAAGGTAATGCGCTTGGAGCAATGGAAGCAAATATTTGAGCTGTCAGATAAATACGGTTTTGTGATTGCCGCTGACGAGTGCTACTCAGAAATTTATTTTGATGAATCCAATCCGCCACTCGGTGCGCTACAAGCAGCCCGCCAATTAGGCCGTGATTACTCACGCTTAGTGGTGTTTAGTTCGCTCTCTAAACGCTCAAACGTACCAGGCATGCGCTCCGGCTTTGTCGCCGGTGACGCCAAGATTCTTGAGCAGTTTTTGCTATACCGTACTTATCATGGCTGCGCGATGAATCCCGCCGTGCAAGCGGCCAGCATTGCCGCGTGGAATGATGAAGCGCACGTTATTGAAAACCGCAAACTTTATGCGGAAAAATTTAAGCGCGTAACCCCTATGCTTGATGGTGTTTTGGGGGTTGAAATGCCTGATGCCGCCTTCTACCTTTGGGCACGTAGCAAAGATTCTGATACTGAAACAGCGATTCGCCTTTATCGTGATTTAAATATCACTGTATTGCCAGGTAGCTTTTTAGCGCGCGACGCCCATGGTATTAACCCAGGCAAAAACTTTATTCGATTGGCTTTAGTGGCTTCAGTAGATGAATGTATTGAAGCAGCTCAACGCATGAAAAACTTTATGTAGTTTATTCAAACTAGTTTTTAACAAATTGTTTTATTTGATTAAAAACTACTTTATACATATTCGGATTCAAACAGTCCACCTCAAAAGTATCATCCATGCCACGCAACCAAGTGAGCTGACGTTTAGCTAACTGGCGCGTGGCAAAAACCCCCCGATCTCGCAACTCAGCCCTATCATATTCACCCGCCAGATGCTCCAAAGCCTGACGATAACCTACGCAACGCATAGAAGGTAGTTCTGGTTTTAGCTCGGGATAAGCATTAAGCAAGCCCTTCACTTCATCCACAAACCCCTGCTTCAACATGTCATCAAAACGCAACGCAATGCGGTCATGCAACACTTTTCTGTCGGAGGGCACCAAAGCGATTTTAAGTAAGCGGTATGGCAATTCGTCATTTACTGGCGCCTGATGCAGTTCAGTCATCGTTTTACCGCTAATTTCATAGACCTCCAAAGCGCGCTGAATACGCTGTGCATCGCCAGGCTGCAATCTGGCTGCTGTTACTGGATCTATCCTGCTTAATTTTGCATGCATCCCTGTCCAGCCGATTTGCGCAGCCTCAGCATCCAGTTTTGCACGTATCTCAGAGTCAGCTTCAGGCAAAGCACTTAACCCCCCTTGTAGCGCTTTAAAATAAAGCATGGTGCCACCCACTAACAAAGGCACTTTGCCACGCGCGGTGATCTCTGCCATCAGCTTTAAAGCGTCATTTCGGAAATTGGCGGCGGAATAAACTTCCGTTGGTGGAATTAAATCTATCAAATGATGCGGTGCTTGCGATAGGGTGGCGGCGTCAGGCTTTGCCGTGCCTATATTCATCTCTTTAAATACAAGTGCTGAATCAACGCTAATCAATTCAATAGGCAAGTGCTGGTAAAGCTCAACCGCTAATCCCGTTTTGCCGCTGGCGGTCGGACCCATTAAAAATATAGCGGGAGGTAAAGACGACATGCTATTTCCCACGCATAAACATCTTATCGAGCTCGCCCATTGTCACTTGGAACCAAGTTGGACGACCGTGATTGCATTGCCCTGAGCGTTCGGTGGCTTCCATATCGCGCAACAAAGCATTCATTTCAGGAATCGTTAAACTACGGTTAGCGCGTACCGCAGCGTGGCACGCCATAGTGCCCAGCATCTCGTTACGACGCTCAGTCAATGCACGACTTGCCCCGTATTCGCGCAAATCTCTCAACACATCACGCGCCAACGCAACGGCATCCGCATCTTTCAGCATCATGGGCACAGCGCGTACCGCTAAGGTCGTTGGCGAAAGCACGGCAATATCAAACCCCAGTTGTTTTAGATTGCCCCGCCCTCTACTCAATTCGTCTTCAACCGTAGCCACTTCCAATCTATCGGCTTTAAAACTCACAGGCAATAACAAAGGCTGCATAGGCACACTCTCGCCATCCAAGGCATTTTTAAGCTGCTCGTACATAATGCGCTCGTGCGCTGCATGCATATCCACCACAACCAAGCCTAAATGGTTTTGCGCAAGCACATAAATGCCGTGCAATTGCCCAACAGCAAAGCCTAAAGGATGGTCTTGATGTTGCGATTCCACAGCCTCAGAAGGCTGGTTAATAGGCATTTGTGGCTTAATGTCGCCAAATAACTTTTGATAAAAATCCGTGTTTGAGTAGCTTGCGCTGGACTGCTGTGCACGCAAATCCATTTGTGATTGAAACGTCGGATAAGCCCTCGCCGTATCTGGTTGCGAAGAAAAAGGATTGCTTGGCGCCTGGCTGGCGGCCACAAAATTA
>JBDLQN010000058.1:0-9677 GCA_039800585.1 Pseudomonadota bacterium | reverse complement strand
AACAACCCACTCAACACCTTGGGTGCTGTGAAATAAGGCTTCACATCTTGTTCGCTGAATGCGTAACGCGCTTCTTTCAATTTCTCGCCAATGAAGGTCCAGTCCCAGGCCTGGGGGTTGGGCATGTTCAATTCATCGCTGGCAAATTGCCGCATCTCATTCAAATCTTTTTCGGCATAGGGCCGGGCGCGTTGCGCCAAATCGCGCAGGAATTGCATGACTTGGGTGGGCGACTCGGCCATTTTGGTGGCCAATGACACCTCGGCGTGGTTGCCGTGGCCCAGCAATTGGGCTTCTTCATGGCGCAGCGCCAAAATCTCTTTTAACAAAGCGGTGTTGTCAAACTGCAAGTGCTCGGATTGGTCAGAAGCGCGCGTGGCATGGGCGCGGTAGAGCTTTTCCCGAAGTGCGCTGCTGTGCGCGTACTGCATGACTGGCAAATAACAGGGCATTTGGAGGGTGAGCTTGTAGCCATCGAGACCATCGGCCTGTGCAGCCTCTTTGGCCGCGTGCAGCACATCGTCGGGAATGCCCGCTGTTTCATCCTGTGTCGCCACCAGCGACCATGCGTCGGTGGCATCGAGCACATGTTCGCTGAAGGATTGGCTGAGTTCTGCTTGGCGTTCCTGGATGGCGGCAAAGCGTGTCTTGGCATCGCCTGTCAACTCTGCACCCGACAACACAAAGTTGCGCAAGGCGAGTGACAAAGCATGTTGTTGCTCGGGGTTCAGGGTCTTCGCATCAATGGCTTTGTACTTGGCGTACAAAGCCTCGTTGGCACCCAGACGCGTCCAAAATTCAGTCACCCTTGGCAACTGCGCGTTGTAGGCGGCTCGCAGCGCTGGCGTGTCCATGACCGATTGCAAATGACTCACCATGCCCCAGGCGCGCCCCAGCCGTTCGGTCGAGGTGTCGAGTTCCAGAGAGATGGCCGTCCAATCAGCCGGAAAGGCGGACGCGGTGACCTTTTCCAAGGCTTGGTCCGCTTGGACCAGCAATTGATCGATGGCAGGCTCGATCAGCTCGGGGGTGACTTCGTTGAAGCGTGGAAGTGAGGAAAAGTCGAGAAGTGGGTTGTTCATGAGGTGGAAGATGCGGCGCGTTCAGCGGATTCCAAGGTGTTGACCAGCAACATGGTGATGGTCATGGGGCCCACGCCACCGGGAACTGGTGTGATGTGGCTGGCCACTTGGCGCACGCCTTCAAAATCAACGTCGCCGCAGATGCTGCCATTTTCCAGCCTGTTGATGCCAATATCGACGACAATTGCCCCTTTTTTAATCCACTCACCTTTAACAAGGCCAGGTTTCCCAGCAGCAACGACGACTAAGTCGGCGCGTTCGATATTGCCTTTCAAATCTTTGGTATGGCGATGACAGCAGGTGACCGTGCAACCTGCCAATAAGAGCTCTAGTGCCATTGGGCGGCCCACGTGGTTAGAAACCCCCACCACAACTGCATCCAGCCCTTTAAGCTCAATATTCAGTGTTTGCAACATCTTGATTACGCCAAAAGGAGTGCATGAGCGCAAAGTTGGCTGACGCACAGCCAAACGACCAATATTGTATGGATGGAAACCATCGACATCCTTACTTGCGCTGATATGCTCAATCACCATCTTCTCGTCAATTTGAGGGGGCAAAGGAGATTGCACCAAAATGCCATCAATCGCATTGTCTTTATTTAATTGGTCGATTAAATCAAACAATTCTTTTTCGCTGGTGCTGGCAGGCAAATCATAAGCCACAGAGCGGATGCCCACTTTTTCACATGCAAGACGTTTGTTTCGCACATAAATGCTCGATGCAGGATCACTGCCGACTAAAACGACAGCCAGCGCTGGCGCCCGCTTTCCACCATGAAGTCTTTCATCGATGCGCGCCTTGATAGAAGCTAGCATAGATTCAGAAATTGCCTTACCGCTGATGATTTGTGCCGACATGTCGATGATTCTAGTTAAAAACGTTATTTTAACAGGCAAATCGTAAATAACAGAATTGACCTTTGGATTAAATTAAGACATAATCTCGCTCCTCGGGGTGTAGCGTAGCCTGGTAGCGCGCCTGCTTTGGGAGCAGGATGTCGGGAGTTCAAATCTCTCCACCCCGACCAGTTTTTTCCCAGTAGTACTTAGATTGTCCGACGATCTGCCCGTAGCTCAACCGGATAGAGCACCAGCCTTCTAAGCTGGGGGTTACAGGTTCGATTCCTGTCGGGCAGGCCAAATAAGTCTCTATGGTGGCTGTAGCTCAGCTGGTAGAGCCCTGGATTGTGATTCCAGTTGTCGTGGGTTCGAGCCCCATCAGCCACCCCAAATTTTCCAATTAATTATTAAGCCGACTCGTTATAGCATGCGCTATTTGATGATTTTGGTTTGCTCTAAATTTAGAGTAGAGAATTACATAATAAAAAAGCCCGCAGTCGCGGGCTTTTTTATTATGTTGAGAGTTAACCAAATTTACCAGTAATGTAGTCTTCAGTTTCTTTTTTGCTTGGGCGAGTAAATATTGTATCTGTGTCGCCGTACTCGATCATTTCACCAAGATACATGTAAGCGGTGTAGTCTGAAACACGCGCCGCTTGCTGCATATTGTGGGTGACAACAAGAATAGTGAGCTTGTCACGTAACTCTGCCATGAGCTCTTCAATGTTCGCGGTTGCGATAGGATCAAGTGCTGAAGTTGGTTCATCAAACAACATAATTTCTGGATCTGTTGCTAATGCACGTGCGATGCAAAGGCGTTGTTGTTGACCGCCTGATAAGTTAAAAGCGAGGTCATTTAAACGGTCTTTTACCTCATTCCAAAGGGCGGCACCCTTGAGCGCTTCCTCAACTTTTTCATCTACTACGCGTTTGTCGCTTTCGCCACGCACACGCAAACCATAGGCCACGTTTTCATAAATAGATTTAGGAAACGGATTGGGTTTTTGGAACACCATGCTGATACGCATACGCACTTCGATAGGGTCAACGCCAGCGGCAAGGATGTTGGTGTTGTCTGGGTGCATCACGATTTCGCCATCGTATTTATTGCCAGGATACAAATCGTGCATGCGATTGAAGCAACGCAAAAACGTAGATTTGCCACAGCCTGACGGGCCAATAAGAGCAGTGATCTTTTTCTCATATAAAGGCATGGAAATGCCTTTAAGCGCTTTATGACCCGTATTGTAGTAAAAGTCTAAGTTACGGGCTTCTGCTTTAATTGGAGTTTCTGTCACCATGAAATATTTCCCTGCCGTTTATAAAATTGAGTGCTTACTTAATTGGGGCTTACCATTTAATATTTTTACGAATTTTGTAGCGCAAATGAATCGCTGTGCCGTTCATCAATAGAGTTACTAAGATGATGATCGCGCCTGTTGCCGCTGCATTAACGTGAAATGCATGGTCAGGGCGTGATAGCCAGTTAAACATTTGAATTGGCATCACAGTAAAACCAGAACTTAGCCATTCAAAATTGATATAAGGAGCGGTTTCCATAATGGGCGCTGGCGGCAAGAAGGCAATAAATGTTAGTGCGCCAATGGTGATAATTGGCGCAGTTTCACCCAAAGCGCGGGCCATGCCGATAATCACGCCTGTTAAAACGCCACCATAAGAGTACTTTAATACGTGGTCATTACGTGGTCATAAACTACCTGCCATTTGGTTGCGCCGACAGCGTATGCTGCCTCGCGGATGGCTACAGGAATGGCGCGAATTGCTTCGCGAGTTGAAACAATCACAATCGGTAAAATAAGCAAACCTAGCGTTAAGCCCGCAGTCACAATACTTTGACCCAAGCCCAGCCCGTATACAAACAAGCCAAGGGCCAGCAAGCCATAAACGATAGATGGCACACCAGCCAAGTTGGAAACGTTAATCTCAATAATGTCCGTTACCCAGTTTTTAGGCGCGTATTCCTCGAGATATAGGCCGGCAGCCACACCCATAGGTACGGCGGTAATAAAGGTGACTGTCATGACTAACATTGAGCCAACCCAAGCTGATAGCAAGCCAGCGTGCGCTGCTCGGCGAGATGGATATTGACTTAGAAACTCTAAATTAAATTTAGCGCTACCATCATAAATGAGATCGACAAATAGCATCATCAGCGTGATGAGGCCGACCATTAAAGCGATTAAGCCAATCACTGAAAAAATATAGTCATTCAGCTTATGGCGCTTAATCATTGCGCGGACTTCTTCAAGATTCTGAAGCACGCTTGCTGTTTTATTATTGCCAGTTGCCATACATTCTCTTTTAAATAGTTTGCTAACAGTCGAGGATTAGTAATTTTCGCGATATTTTTTGCGGACAATATGGCCAAGCACATTAAATCCTAGCGTCATGACCATCAACACTAAACCCGCCGCGAAAATACTTTGATAGCCAATGCTGCCATGTGGCAAGTCACCCAAGGCTACTTGCACGATATAAGCGGTAATGGTCGCTGCGCTTTCCATTGGGTTGAAAGTAAGATTCGGTTGTTGACCTGCCGCTACTGCAACCACCATGGTTTCACCCACGGCGCGCGAAATGCCCAAGATGTAAGCCGCCACAATGCCTGAAATAGCGGCAGGGGTGACCACGCGCAACGCCGTTTGAAAGCGCGTAGCGCCCATGGCGTAGGAGCCTTCACGCATGCTCATAGGCACGGCACGCATTGCATCTTCTGCCACTGAGCTGATATAAGGAATCACCATCACACCCATCACCAAGCCTGCTGAAAGCATGTTGAAACCAGGCAGGCTAGGGAATGCTTTTTGTAGCAATGGTGTGACAAAGAATAAAGCGAAATAACCAAATACAACGGTTGGTACGCCGACGAGAAGCTCTAAAATCGGTTTAACAATCTCGCGTGTTTTGTGTGAAGCGAATTCAGATAAATAAATAGCACCTACTGTGCCTAATGGAACTGCAACGGCGAGTGCAATCAATGATGTGGTTAATGTGCCCGCAATTAAAGGGGCAATGCCGAAGTGGGCATCTTCAAACAATGGTGTCCATTGCGTATCGGTAAAGAAGTCAACGACAGAGACAGTTTTAAAAAATCCCAGAGATTCAGTGAGCAGAATAACGACGATGCCCACAGTAGTGGCGACAGCAGAGAGCGCTGCTAACATCAAAATAAACTCAATCACACGCTCTTTAATATTGCGGCGAATGTTCTTTGCTAGTCGAGGACTGATAGTAAGTTCTATATTTTTGTTGAGCATCTGCGTTGCCGTATTGATGAGTACAATGTTTGCATTTTAGCGTGACCCTCATGGGTCGTCTAATGCTTTACGCTACTTTAAATCCAAGAAAATGGAGCGGTTGCAGCCGCCCCATTTTTTAGATATTTAACCGATTTTGTCGGCCGTACAACTACTTGATACGGCTTAATAAATCAGTAATTTTGATACCTACTTCTGGTGTGCCGTTAAAACCTGTACCTGGCTTCATTGCCTTGAAGTGTCCTTTAACAGCTGTGTAATCTTCAGCTGGAAGCGGAACGTACTTCACTTCTTTTACCAATTTTGGAGCATTTTCCAAATAGTAATTTACGAAAGCTTTTACTTCTGGCTTAAATGCAGCTGCTGTCGCGTTTACGTAAATGAATAATGGACGTGAAAGCGGTTGGTATGTGCCGTTCATTACAGTTTCTGGTGATGGCAAAACAGCTGGAGAGCCTGCTTTAGCGACGATAGGCACAGCGCGCAATTTGTCTTTGTTTTCTGCGTAATATGCATAACCAAAGTAACCTAGACCGCCTGCGTTGCTTGCAACACCTTGAACTAGCACGTTGTCATCTTCTGATGGTGTGTAGTCTGAACGGCTTGATTTAGCTTTGCCGTTAATTGCTTCTGTAAAGTAGTCAAATGTACCTGATGCTGTACCTGGGCCAAACAAGCTCATAGTTTGGTTTGGATAAGCGCTGTTGACTTGATTCCAGTTTTTTACTGAAGAACCTGGCGCCCAAATCTTTTTCAACTCTTCAGCTGATAATGATTTAACGAAGTCATTTTTTGAGTTAACAACCACAGTCAATGCGTCATAAGCGATTGGTAATTCGATGTATTGAATGCCAGCTTCTTTACATGCATCCATCTCTTTTTGTGAGATTGGGCGAGAAGCGTCAGAAATATCTGTTTCACCGCGGCAGAACTTTTTAAAGCCACCGCCAGTGCCAGATTCGCCAACAGTTACTTTTACTTTTTGAGCTGCTTGAAACTCTTCAGCAACAGCTTCAGTAATTGGGTAAACAGTTGAAGAACCGTCAATCTTGATGATCTTGTCAGCTGCGAAAGTGCTTGTTGCTGAGAATGCTGCTGCCACGAATGAAGCAACGGTCAGCGCTTTAACGAACTTAGTTTGCATATAGCCTCCATTAAATAAACATTTTTGGGCATTTGGTGGAATTAATTTTCATTGAACTGCACTTTTAAGCCACAAAACCTGAAGCAATCTTATGGGTTGAATATTACAGTTTTGTGACAAATATTGCGAAACTTAAATTGCATATATGCGCATCTTTTATCTTGGTCGGTGTGGGCTAGGTTTAATGTATAATTGCGGCTGTCAAAAATTAGCAGTTTTACTCAATGGAAGCAGAACAACTCAATCAAATAGGCAATCGCCTTGCCGACCTTGCTGAACGCCAACGGGCGCTCAGGGGGTATCTTTGACTTTGAAAACAAGCAGCAACGTTTAGAAGAAGTTAGTCAGCTTTTAGAAGACCCGAATATTTGGAATGACAGCGAACGTTCGCAAAAGCTAGGTAAAGAACGTCGCGAACTTGAGTCTGTGGTTAGCAGCCTTGTGGATATCGACGCTGGTGTTCGTGATGCCACTGAATTGTTTGAAATGGCCAAAGATGAAAATGACGACGCCACTTTGTTAAGCGTTGAGGCTGACAGTCTTGAGCTTGAAAAACAGGTGGAGGGTTTGGAATTCCGTCGCATGTTTGCCAACCCTATGGACCCAAACAACTGCTTTATGGATTTTCAATCTGGGAGCGGCGGTACGGAGGCGCAAGATTGGGCTTCGATGTTGCTTCGCATGTATTTGCGCTATTGCGAACGTAAGGGCTTTAAGGTTGAGGTGCTAGAAGAGTCGGAAGGTGATATTGCCGGTATCAAAAGCGCTTCCCTTAAAATTTCAGGTGAATATGCTTACGGTTTTTTGCGTAGCGAATCGGGTGTCCATCGTTTAGTGCGCAAATCCCCCTTTGATTCAGGCAACCGTCGCCATACTTCCTTTGCTAGCGTGCAAGTCTTTCCGGAAATTGATGATTCGATTGAGGTGGATATTAATCCTGCTGATTTGCGGATTGATACCTATCGTGCCAGTGGTGCCGGCGGCCAGCACATCAATAAAACAGATTCTGCGGTGCGGATTACCCATATTCCAACCAATACCGTCGTACAGTGCCAAAATGACCGCTCACAGCATCGCAATAAGGCTGAAGCGATGAATATGTTGAAAGCTCAGCTTTATCAATTAGAGCTGAATAAACGCAACGAAGAGAAACAAGCCTTAGAAGATGCCAAAACGGATATTGGCTGGGGGCATCAAATCCGCAGTTATGTACTCGACCAATCGCGCATTAAAGATTTACGTACCAATGTTGAAATCGGCAACACACAAGGCGTGCTGGATGGCGACCTTGATCCATTTATCTCAGAAAGTTTGAAGCAGGGAGTTTGAAGTGAGTGAAGAGCAAAATTTACCAGCGCAAGACGAAAACCATGTCATTGCTGAGCGTCGTGAGAAATTAAAAGGGATACGTGAGAAGGGTGTTGCCTTTCCCAATGACTTTAAGCCAGAGCATGTGGCTGCTGATTTGCACACACATCATGGCGAAAAAGCTCACGAAGAACTAGAGGCAGGTGCCGTGACAGTAAAAGTGGCGGGCCGCATGATGCTCAAACGTGTGATGGGTAAAGCCAGCTTTGCCACGGTGCAAGATCGCTCAGGCCGTATTCAGCTCTTTATCTCTAAAGAAAACATCGGTGATGAGCTTTATGAAGACTTTAAGCGTTGGGATCTGGGCGACATCATTGCTGCCGTTGGCGTGATGTTTAAAACTAAAACAGGCGAGCTTTCCGTCAAGGTGAGTGAGTTGCGTTTGCTCACTAAATCACTACGTCCGCTCCCTGAAAAATTTCACGGTTTGGCTGACCAAGAAACGAAATATCGTCAACGTTATGTGGACATGATTGTTTCCGAAGAAACACGGAATACCTTCAAAGCGCGTAGCAAGATTGTGTCTGCTATTCGCCACTTTATGATTGAGAATGAGTTCTTGGAGGTAGAAACACCGATGTTGCATCCAATTCCAGGTGGTGCATCAGCCAAGCCTTTTATCACGCATCACAATGCCTTGGATATGCAAATGACTTTGCGTATCGCGCCTGAGCTTTATTTAAAGCGTTTGATTGTGGGTGGTTTTGAGCGCGTGTTTGAGATTAACCGTAACTTCCGTAACGAAGGCGTTAGCGTTCGTCACAATCCAGAATTCACCATGATGGAGTTTTACGCAACCTACACAGACTATAAATGGTTGATGGACTACACAGAGCAATGTATTCGTGCGGCGGCAATGGCTGCGTGCGGCACTGCGGTAGTGCAATACCAAGGTCGTGAAGTGGATTTGAGCAAGCCCTTTGAGCGCTTAACGATTTTAGGTGCGATTAAAAAATATGCTCCGCAATACACCGACGCACAATTAGTAGATGCCGACTTTATCCGCAAAGAACTACTCAAGTTCGGAGTCAAAGCATTTGACCATGCTGGTTTAGGTGCCTTGCAATTAGCGCTATTTGAAGAAACAGCAGAAAGTCAGTTGTGGAACCCAACTTATATTATCGATTACCCAGTTGAAGTGTCGCCTTTAGCTCGCGCATCCGATGCTGAGCCAGGCATTACAGAACGTTTTGAGTTGTTTATCACAGGTCGAGAAATCGCTAACGGCTTCTCTGAGCTAAACGATGCCGAAGACCAAGCAGCACGTTTCCAAGCGCAAGTGGCCGCTAAGGAAGCGGGCGACGACGAAGCCATGTACTACGACGCTGACTTTATTCGCGCGCTTGAATACGGCATGCCGCCAACAGGTGGCTGTGGCATTGGTATTGACCGTCTAGTGATGTTGCTCACTGACAGCCCAAGCATACGTGATGTGATTTTATTTCCGCATATGCGTCGAGAGGTTTAAGCAACTTCAGTTTAAACAACTCAATCAAGAAAAAAGGGCGCGACAAGCGCGCCCTAAAAGGAGTTGAAGCATAAACATTCGGGAGATTGAAGTTTATGTGAGCACTCTACCTCCACATTGTTGCAGTCTTGTGACGAAAATCGTTAAAGTCTATTTGGCTAATTTTACGTTTAGCTGTTAAGTTTTTCTCAATCAGTAAATCCACAAAACCTCTGCCCGTTGTAAAAATACAACAGCTGTCTCAAATAAATCACTTTATGTCATCAAACTGTAATATTTGACCCTCAAAATCGCTCCCGTGTTAGAAGTTCTAACAAAAGATTTTTCCTAAGTGTTTAGTTGATTTAAGTAGTTTTAACGATTTTTTAAAAGGGAGCATGTAATGCAAACTATCAAAATGCGTGGCGTAGTTGCTGCGGTAACAGGTGCCTTGTTGTTCGGCTTCGGCGCGAACGCAATGGCGGATTCAACAACAGACATCGTTAACGCGTTGGT